>NZ_JWLN01000026.1:0-97533 GCF_000814065.1 Pseudomonas sp. C5pp
GCATTCGCGGGTGAACCCGCTCCCACAGGGCCCGCGCTGTTTCTGAAAGGGACGGAGTGATGGCCGGTAGCCTCATACCTCTTGCCAAAAGTTTGGAATACCATAATATGACATCCCGTAGACCTTGAATCTGCAGGCCGGCACCTACAATCAAAAACGGCCAAAAAACACTTTGTTTTAGCTGCTCCCCGAACACTGTTGGCGGGCGCACCACAAGCCCCGCCTCGAATAACAAAAGCAACGAGGGCGTAACCATGCTGTTGAGCAAACGTGTAACCGCAGTGCTGTCCGCCAGCCTGCTGACCCTGGCATGTCAGGCTGCCCAGGCCGCCGACAGCCTGAACTTCGTCAGCTGGGGCGGTACCACCCAGGACGCCCAGAAAGAAGCGTGGGCCGTACCTTTCACCAAAGCCACCGACATCAAAGTCGTCCAGGACGGCCCCACCGACTATGGCAAGCTCAAGGCCATGGTCGAGAGCGGCAACGTGCAGTGGGACGTGGTCGACGTCGAAGCCGACTTCGCCCTGCGTGCCGCCAGCGAAGGCCTGCTAGAACCCCTCGATTTCACCCAGATCAAGCGCGACAAGATCGACCCGCGCTTCGTCTCCGACCATGGCGTCGGCTCGTTCTTCTTCTCCTTCGTGCTCGGCTACAACGAAGGCAAGCTCGGTGCCAACAAACCGGTGGACTGGACCGCACTGTTCGATACCAAGACCTACCCCGGCAAGCGCGCCCTGTACAAGTGGCCCAGCCCAGGCGTACTGGAACTGGCGCTGCTGGCCGACGGCGTAGCCCCCGACAAGCTGTACCCGCTGGACCTGGACCGCGCCTTCAAGAAGCTCGACACCATCAAGAAAGACATCGTCTGGTGGGGCGGTGGCGCCCAGTCGCAGCAACTGCTGGCCTCGGGTGAAGCCTCGCTCGGCCAGTTCTGGAACGGCCGCGTCTATGCCCTGCAGCAAGACGGTGCACCGGTGGGCGTGAGCTGGAAGCAGAACCTGGTCATGGCCGACTTCCTGGTCATCCCCAAAGGTGCCAAGAACAAAGACGCGGCCATGAAGTTCCTGGCCAACGCCAGCAGCGCCGAAGGCCAGGCCGAGTTCGCCAACAAGACCGCCTACGCGCCGGTGAACGTCGACAGCGTGGCCAAGCTGGACAAAGACCTCGCGCAGAACCTGCCAACCGCCTACGCCCAGGACCAGGTCACCCTCGACTTCGCCTACTGGGCCAAGAACGGCCAGGCCATCGCAGCCCGCTGGAATGAGTGGTTGGTCAAATGAAAGTCGCCATCAACGCCCTGCATAACGCGCAAGGTGCCCCCACGGGAACCGGCGCCCCGGGAACGGCCCCCCGCCGCGTCAGCCTGAGCCAGCGCTGGAAAGGCAGCCGCAATCTGCTGCCGGCGCTGCTGTTCCTTGGCCTGTTCTTCTTCGCCCCGCTGGCCGGCCTGTTGCTGCGCGGTGTGCTGGAGCCGACGCCGGGCCTGGGCAACTACGAGCAGCTGTTCGCCAACTCGGCCTATGCGCGGGTGCTGTTCAACACCTTCTCGGTGGCCGGCGTGGTCACCCTGATCAGCGTGCTGCTGGGCTTCCCGCTGGCCTGGGCAATTACCCTGGTGCCCAAGGGCTGGGGCCGCTGGTTGCTGAACATCGTGCTGCTGTCGATGTGGACCAGCCTGCTGGCGCGCACCTACTCGTGGCTGGTGTTGCTGCAGAGCTCGGGGGTGATCAACAAGGCGTTGATGGCCATGGGTATCATCGATGCCCCGCTGGAAATGGTGCACAACCTGACCGGCGTGGTGATCGGCATGAGCTACATCATGATCCCGTTCATCGTGCTGCCGCTGCAGGCGACCATGCACGCCATCGACCCGATGGTGCTGCAGGCCGGCTCGATCTGTGGCGCCAGCCCGTGGACCAATTTCTGGAAAGTGTTCCTGCCGCTGTGCCGCTCGGGGCTGTTCTCCGGGGCACTGATGGTGTTCGTGATGTCGCTCGGTTACTACGTCACCCCGGCCCTGCTGGGCGGTGCGCAGAACATGATGCTGCCCGAATTCATCATCCAGCAGGTGCAGTCGTTCCTCAACTGGGGCCTGGCCAGCGCCGCCGCCGCACTGCTGGTGGTGATCACCCTGGTGCTCTTCTACCTGTACCTGAAGCTGCAGCCGGAATCCCCGGTTGGCAACGCGAGGTAAACCGCCATGCTCCTGTCTCCCAATGCCATGGGCCGCCCGCTGCGTACGGGCCTGTACCTGACCACCGGGGTCATCGCGGCCTTCCTGCTGCTGCCGGTGGTGTTCATCGTGTTGCTGTCGTTCGGCTCGTCGCAGTGGCTGGTGTTCCCGCCACCGGGCTGGACCTTCAAGTGGTACGGCCAGTTCTTCTCCAACCCGGAGTGGATGGACGCCGCGCTGGCCAGCCTGAAGGTGGCCGTGCTGACCACCATCGCCGCCGTGCTGCTCGGCCTGCCCACCGCGTTTGCCCTGGTGCGTGGCCGCTTCCCCGGCCGCGAGCTGCTGTACGGGCTGTTCACCATGCCGATGATCGTGCCGCTGGTGATCATTGCCGTGGCGGTGTACGCGCTGTTCCTCAAGCTCGGCTACACCGGCACGCTGCTCGCCTTCGTGGTCAGCCACGTGATCGTCGCCCTGCCCTTCACCATCATCTCGATCATCAATTCGCTGAAGCTGTTCGACCAATCCATCGAGGATGCCGCGGTGATCTGCGGCGCCTCGCGCCTGCAGGCGATCTTCAAGGTAACCTTCCCGGCGATTCGCCCGGGGATGATCGCCGGCGGCCTGTTCGCCTTCCTGGTGTCGTGGGATGAAGTGGTGCTGAGCGTGATGATGGCCAGCCCCGACCTGCAGACCTTGCCGGTGAAGATGTGGACCACCCTGCGCCAGGACCTCAGCCCGGTCATCGCCGTGGCCTCGACCCTGCTGATCGGCCTGTCGCTGCTTGTCATGTTCATTGCCGCCGCCTTGCGCCGGCGCACCGAAGCCAACGCCTGAGCGCGGAGAAAACAACAATGAGTGCAGTGATCAAAGACAACGCGCACGGCAAGACCCTGGTCAGCCTGCGCGGCCTGAACAAGCACTACGGCGACTTCACCGCCGTGGACAACCTCGACCTGGAAATCCAGGACGGCGAGTTCCTGACCTTCCTCGGTTCCAGCGGCTCGGGCAAGTCCACCACCCTGTCGATGCTGGCCGGCTTCGAAACGCCGAGCAGCGGCGAGATCCTGGTCGATGGCCAGTCACTGGTCAACGTGCCGCCGCACAAGCGTGACATCGGCATGGTGTTCCAGCGCTATTCGCTGTTCCCGCACCTGAACGTGCGCGACAACATCGGCTTTCCGCTGGCCATTCGCAAGCTCAGTGCCAGCGAAACCAGCAAGCGCGTCGATGCCATGCTCAAGCTGGTGCAGCTGGAGAAGTTCGCCCACCGCAAGCCGTCGCAGATGTCCGGTGGCCAGCAGCAGCGCGTGGCTATCGCCCGGGCGCTGGTGTACGAACCGCGCATCCTGCTGATGGACGAACCGCTCGGCGCGCTGGACAAGAAGCTGCGCGAAGACCTGCAGGATGAACTGCGCCAGTTGCACCGGCGCCTGGGCATCACCATCGTCTACGTCACCCACGACCAGGAAGAAGCCATGCGCCTGTCCCAGCGCATCGCCATCTTCAGCCATGGCAAGATCGTCGGCCTGGGCACCGGTTACGACCTGTACCAGAACCCGCCGAATGCCTTCGTCGCCTCGTTCCTGGGCAACTCCAACTTCCTGCGGATCAAGGCCAGCAGCAATGGCGCGGGCAGCTTCGAGGGCCAGCCGGTAGCCATCCGCCTGACCCCGGGCCTGGCCGCCTCGCAGGATGCACTGATCATGGTACGCCCGGAAAAGGCCCTGGCCCTGACCGCCGAACAGGCCGCGCGCGAGCCGCTGCCGGCGGGCTGGAACGAGGTCAGCGCCAAGGTTGGCGAAGTACTGTTCCTGGGCGAGAGCCAGACCTGCCATGTGGTGACCGCGGGCGGTACCGAGCTGACGGTCAAGGCTTTGTCGGCGGCGGGCATGCCGATGCAGCCGGGGGATACCGTGAAGGTGCGCTGGGCGGTGGCGGATGCGTGCATCTATACCGAGTGGGCGGAAAGTGACCTGAGCAAGTCTGCCGGGGCGCATTGAAACCGCTGGGGCCGCTCTGCGGCCCTTTCGCGACACAAGGCCGCTCCTACAGGGGCGGCCTTTCACTGCCCCATGGACTGTCACATTATCATCACGCCACTGTCGTAATCTGCCGGCCATCTCTATGCCATAGGCCTTCCGGCATGCCCCGCCTGCTTGTCTTGCTGCTCACCCTGCTGCCGCTGGCGACCCCGGCCGAGCCCGCTCACCTGCGCGTGCAAGGCTCCAACACCATCGGCGCGGCCTTGCTGCCAGCGCTGGTGCAAGGGCAATTGCGCGCACAGCAAGCTACCGCCATCGAACAATACCCAGGCAAGCTGGCCAACGAGACTGTCATCACCGCTCGCGATAAGCATGGCCAGCCTTTGCGCATCGACATCGCCGCACACGGTTCCAGCACCGGCTTCGTCGCCCTGGGCCATGGCGAGGCCGACCTGGCCGCCGCGTCGCGGCCTATCAACGACAACGAAGCAAGCCAACTGCAGGCTTTGGGCGACCTGCGCGCCGCTGCCGCCGAACAAGTCATCGGCCTGGATGGCGTCGCGGTCATCGTTCACCCCGACAACCCGCTACCACAGCTCACCACGGGGCAACTGGCACAGATCTTTGCCGGGCAGATCCAGCGCTGGGAGCAATTGGGTGTTGCCGGCGGGGCCATCCACCTGTACGCCCGTGACGACCGCTCCGGTACCTTCGAGACCTTCAAGGCCCTGGTGCTGGAACCCCAGCAAAGCGAGCTTTCGTCCAAGGCCCAACGCTTCGAGTCCAGCGACGAGCTGGCCGCGCGAGTGGGCGCCGACCGCCAGGCCATCGGCTTCAGCAGCCTGGCGGCGGTGCATGGGGCCAAGGTGCTGGCGGTTGCCGAGGGTGACGCGCCGGCCATGCTGCCGGAGCGTGCACTGGTGGCCAGCGAGGACTACCCGCTATCACGGCGCCTGTACTTCTACCTGCCGGCCAACCCCAAGCCCCAGGCCAAGGCGCTGGCCGATTTCACCCAGAGTCCCGCGGGCCAGGCGATCGTCGCCCAACAGGGTTTCGTTTCGCAGCAGATCAAGGCCCAACCTGTGCCCCTTCAGGCCGACATGCCGCCGCGCTATCGCACCCTCGCCCTACAGGCGCAACGGTTGAGCGTGAATTTCCGCTTCCAGGAAGGCAGCGCCAGCCTCGACAACAAGGCCCTGCGCGATGTCCAGCGGGTTGCCGACTACCTGCGCCAAGCGGGCAAGTTGCAGCGCAAGGCGGTGCTGGTGGGCTTTGGCGACCCCAAGGAGACACCCGGTCGCGCCGCCCTGCTCTCCCGCCTGCGGGCCCAGGCGGTGCGTCGTGAGCTGGCGCGCGATGGCGTGGAGGTGCTGGAGGTGACGGGGATGGGGGATGAACTGCCAGTGGCAGGGAACGAACTGGAGCAAGGGCGACTGCGTAATCGCCGGGTGGAAGTGTGGGTGCATTGATCTGAAAGCAGCACACATCCCTGTAGGAGCAGCCTTGTGCTGCGAAGAGGCCAGTATGGCCAACACATTTGTGCAAGGTTGACCGGCCTCTTCGCAGCACAAGGCTGCTCCTACAAGAAGCGTGCTTAAGTGTGTGCCGTGCTTGGCAAAGAAATGTAACAGCTCCCCATTCGGCATCACCGGCAAACGGGTCTAGGCTCAAGCCCATGTGATACCGGGCCCCTCTGACGGCTGCCAGGCCGCCATGTCGGATCACTGTTGCCATGCAACGTCGACATTCAAGGAGGGGCTCATGACAGCTCTACACACATTCCTCACCACCCCGTTCCTCGGTACCAGCACCTGGTTGTGGCTGGTGTTCATGGCCATCGTCATCGGTTTGCTGGTACTCGACCTGGGCGTGCTGCACCGCCACGACCGGGAAATCGAAATGCGCGAAAGCCTGCTGCTGTATTCGGGCTATTTCAGCGTCGGCGTGCTGTTCGGCGTCGGTGTCTGGTACCAGTTGGGCGCGCAGTCGGCGCTGGAGTTCTACACCGGGTTCCTGGTCGAACAGTCGCTGTCGATGGACAACGTGTTCGTCATGGCGATGATCTTCAGCTATTTCGCCATCCCCCGCCGCTACCAGCACCGCGTGCTGTTCTGGGGCATCCTCGGGGTGGTGTTCCTGCGGGCGATCATGATCGGCGTGGGCGCGGCGCTGGTGCAGAACTTCGCCTGGGTACTCTATATCTTCGGTGCCTTCCTGCTGTTTACCGGGGTGAAGATGGCGCTGTCGAAGGAAGATAGCCGCCCCGACCTGGCCAACAACCCGATCCTCAAGTTCGTGCGCCGGCACATGCGGGTCACCGAGCAGATCCACGGCTCGCACTTCTTCGTGCAGCAGACCCCGCCCGGGCAGCACAAGGCGCTACGCCATGCCACCCCGCTGTTCATGGCGCTGGTGCTGATCGAACTGGCCGACCTGGTGTTCGCCGTCGACAGTGTCCCGGCAATCTTCGCCATCACCCAGGACCCGTTCATCGTCTACACCTCGAACATCTTCGCCATCCTCGGCTTGCGCTCGTTGTATTTTGCGCTGGCGGCGCTGATGCACCGGTTCGTTTACCTCAAGTACGCGCTCGCGCTGGTGCTGATCTTCATTGGCTGCAAGATCTTCTACCACGGCATGGTGGGCAAGGTGCCGGCATTGCTGTCGCTGGGGGTGACGTTCGGGTTGTTGCTGGGTGGGGTGGTGGTTTCGTTGGTCAAGACGCGGGGGAAAAAGCCGGAAGTCAAGGGTGCTCAACCCAGACAGCCTTCAAATGCCGATCGCACGGTCAGCGAGAAGGAGGAAGACCCGCAGATGCGGGTCTGACCATCCAGAGAACCAGTGAGCCTTCAAGGGCCTCTTAGCGGGCAAGCCCGCGAAGAGGCCGGAACAAGCCGGTAAATCACCGCCCGCTACGCATCATCTCCGCCGGCACGTACTTGCCGATCTCATACTTGCCGATCGCCGCCCGGTGCACTTCATCTGGCCCGTCGGCCAGGCGCAAGGTGCGTTGCATGGCGTACATGTAAGCCAGCGGGAAATCGCCACTCACCCCTGCCCCGCCATGAATCTGGATCGCCCGGTCGATCACCTTCAGTGCCACGTTCGGCGCCACTACCTTGATTTGCGCAATCTCGCTGCGGGCCACCTTGTTGCCGACCGTGTCCATCATGTAGGCCGCTTTCAACGTCAGCAGCCGGGCCATGTCGATCTCCATGCGCGAGTCGGCAATCTTGTCGACGTTGCCGCCCAGACGCGCCAGTGGCCGGCCGAAGGCGGTACGCTCCACCGAGCGCTTGCACATCAGTTCCAGCGCTCGCTCGGCCATGCCGATCGAGCGCATGCAGTGGTGGATACGGCCAGGGCCAAGGCGCCCCTGGGCAATTTCGAAGCCACGGCCTTCACCCAGGATCACGTTCTCATACGGTACCCGCACATTCTCGAAGAGCACCTCGGCGTGGCCATGGGGAGCATCGTCATAGCCGAACACCGGCAGCGGGCGGACGATCTTCACCCCAGGCGCATCGGTGGGCACCAGCACCATCGAGTGCTGCTGGTGGCGTGGCCCTTCAGGGTCGGACAGGCCCATGAAGATCATTACCTTGCAGCGCGGGTCGCAAGCGCCAGAGGTCCACCACTTGCGGCCGTTGATTACCCATTGGTCACCGTCACGCACGGCGGTGGCGGCCATGTTGGTGGCATCCGAGGAGGCCACGTCCGGTTCAGTCATGGCGAACGCCGAACGGATCTCGCCACGCAGCAGCGGCTCCAGCCACTGGCGCTTCTGCGCTTCACTGCCATAGCGCACCAGCACTTCCATGTTGCCGGTGTCCGGCGCCGAGCAGTTGAACGGCTCCGGGCCGAGCAACGAACGGCCCATGATTTCCGCCAGCGGGGCGTATTCCAGGTTGCTCAGGCCGGCACCGTATTCCGATTCGGGCAGGAACAGGTTCCACAGCCCTTCAGCGCGGGCCTTGGCCTTGAGTTCTTCCATGATCGCGGTGGGCTGCCAGCGGTCACCCTCGGCGACCTGGCGCTCGAACACCGCCTCGGCGGGGTAGACATAGGCGTCCATGAACGCGCTGACGCGCTCACGCAGTGCCTGGACCTTGGGCGAATAGGCGAAATCCATCGGGGCTACCTTCACGGTTCGGAGTACATGGGCCAGAGCCTAGAGCAGCATGGCCTCATCCACCTAGCCTATTTTCCGCGTGTATAAACATTCATAACCGATATATGATCGGCCAATAATTCCAACAAAGAGCGGCGCCCATGAACCTCAGCAAGGTCGACCTCAACCTGTTCATCGTGTTCGATGCGATCTACACCGAAGCCAACCTGACCCGCGCCGGGCAGATCGTCGGCATCACCCAGCCGGCAGTGTCCAACGCCCTTTCGCGGCTGCGCGAAACCTTCAATGACCCGCTGTTCGTGCGCACCGCGCAAGGCATGGTGCCAACGCCCATGGCGCAGAACATCATCGGGCCGGTGCGCAACGCCTTGGCACTGCTGCGCACCTCGGTGCAGGAAAGCCGCATCTTCAACCCGCAACAGGCCAACAAAACCTTCCGCATCAGCATGACCGACCTGACCGAAGCGGTCATCCTGCCGCCGCTGTTCCAGCGCTTGCGTCGCCTGGCGCCGGCGGTGCTGATCGAAAGCTTTTTGTGCAAGCGCCGCGAGACCACCAAGGAACTTGCCGCCGGCCGCCTGGACTTCGCCATCGACGCACCGTTGAACACCGACCCGCAAGTACGCCACGTCAAACTGATGCAAGACCGCTATGTCTGCGCCCTGCGCCAGGGCCACCCGCTGGCCGACAGCAAGCTGACCCTCGACAACTACCTCGGCATGACCCACATCCATATTTCCAGCCGCCGCAACGGCCTGGGCTATGTCGACCTGGCCCTGGGCAAGATGGGCGTGCAGCGCAAGGTTGCCTTGCGCTCGCAGCATTACCTGATGGCCTCGCAGGTGTTGCAGCAGACCGACATGGCGATGACCGTCCCCGAGCGCTTCGCCCGCCGCCATCAGTTGCGTTACCAGCCACTGCCGGTGGAGGTGCCTGCGCTGGAAACGCACCTGTACTGGCATGAAAGCACCGATCAGGACCCGGCCAACCGCTGGATGCGCGAGCAGATCACCGAGTTGTGCGAACGTGTGGTGGCCGAGGAAGAGAGGGCCTTGGAACCAGCCTGAACAGAATGGCGGGATGCGGAGAAAAAAATTCCAAGAAAAACTCGATAGATAGAAATTTTTCTTGATAATTTCCAGAATAGAGCCGCTGGAAGTGAAAAATATCTCCGAAGTAGCGGGTACGCTTGCTCCAACGATTGCCGATTTCACGGCGACAGACACGGACCCGCCCTCATGCCCAGCGCCCCGCTCTATTTCGATTACGCCGCCACCACTCCGGTCGACGACCGGGTCATCGAAACCATGCTCGCCTGCCTTGGCGGCCAGGGCAACTTCGGCAACCCGGCGTCCAGTGGCCATGCCTTCGGCCAGGCAGCCCGCCACGCCGTGGAGCAGGCCCGTCAGCAAGTGGCCGAACGCGTCGGCGCACAGGCCGATGCACTGGTCTGGACCTCAGGTGCGACCGAGTCCAACAACCTGGCGCTCAAGGGCATTGCCCAGGGCCTCGGCCAGCCCGGGCACCTGATCACCAGCCAACTGGAACACAAGGCCGTGCTCGACACGGTGGCCGAACTGGAGCGCCAGGGCTGGGCCGTTACCCGCCTGGCACCGGATGCCGCCGGCCTGATTCAGCATGCGGCGGTGCAGGCAGCGTTGCGCGCCGACACACGCCTGGTATCGCTGATGGCGGTGAACAATGAACTGGGCACGATCACCGACTTTGCCGCGATTGGCGAACAGGTACGTGCCCACGGTGCCCTGCTGCACGTGGATGCGGCGCAGGCGGTGGGCAAACTGGCCATCGACCTGAACGCCATGGCCGTGGACTTGATGTCGTTCTCGGCGCACAAGGTGTATGGGCCCAAGGGCATCGGTGCGCTCTACGTGGGGCCACGCGCCCGCACGCTGATGCGTGCGCAGATGCACGGCGGCGGCCATGAGCAAGGCCTGCGCTCCGGCACCCTGGCGACCCACCAGATTGCCGGCATGGGCAGTGCCTTTGCCCTGGCCGGCCAGCCCGGCGACAGCGAACACCTGCGCCTCGAACAACTGGCCAGGCGCCTGCGTGAAGGCCTGCTGGCCCTGCCCGGCGTCACCCTCAACGGCTGCGCCAAACAACGCATTCCCCATACGCTGAACCTGTGTATCGACAGCAAGGGCTTCAACAGCGCGGCGCTGGCCAGCGAGCTGGCGTTGTCGACCACCTCGGCCTGCAATTCGGCGAGCAATGCGGCCTCGCATGTGCTGCTCGCGCTGGGGCTGGATGAACGCCAGGCACGCAACAGCGTGCGCCTGAGCATCGGGCGCTTCAGCAACGAGGCCGAAGTGGACAAGGCCCTCGAAGTGTTTGGCCGGGTGCTGACAGCGGCGTCAGCGGCACTTTGGTGAAACTTCCCTAAAACAGCCGGCTGTCCGGGGTGAAGTCCTCGACCTCGAGCCTGGCGCTGTTTGCCTGCGGATGGCGCGGGTTGAACAGGTAATTGGTGGTGCTGGGCATGATCGCGCTCGGCACCGGCAGCAGCAACGCCGAACACTCATCCAGAAAACGGTTGCCCAGGCCCCGGGTCAGTTCGGTCTGGCTCGACCAGCCAGGCTGCAAGGCGGGCAACTGCGCTTGCGAAACAGTGTCGGGCAACTCGATACGCAGCAGCCGCATGGTGGTGGGGAAATCCTCAGGATCGATCTCCAGGTGCACCAGCACCTCCAGCATCGCCCCGGCCGGGCTGGTGGCGGCATACACCACTGGCCGGCCCGCCTGGTGCCAGCGGCCGCTGACACGCAAGCCGCCCGTTCCGCTCAAGTCTGCATAGGCGCTGATACGCCACAGAATCACAGGCCGAAGCCCTCGGCGATCTGCAGCAACATCTCTTCGACCTGGGTGGTGCCCTGCTGGGTGGTTAGCATCTGCATCGGCGTCAGCCCCGAGAAGCGCTCCTTGGGCTTGGACAGCCAGCGTTTTGCCTTGCCTGCCTCACCGAACACGGCTTCGGCCATGGCGGTGATATGGGCCGAGCGGAACAGCCGGTCGCTTTCTTCCACGGTCAGCGGCTGGTCACGTTCGATGCGGGTTTTCAGCGTGCGCAGGGGAATGATCTGGTCACGCTCCACAGGGGTGAACACGCCGAGTTCGGTCAGTTTCACCAGCCAGGTGGCAGCGAAGCCATGGGTGATGCGGGTGTGGATTTCGAAGTCACTGGCGAGCTCGGGGATTTCCAGCAGTGCATGCAGGCGCGCCCGGTACTCGTGGTAACCGTTGTCGCGAAGCACTTCGGCAAGCATGGCTCTCTCCTTTCCGGCGTTTGCCGACAAGTATGCGGCATATGCCGGATTTTGCAAGCCGACCGGAAAGACGGGGCCGCAGAGCGGCCCCGGCAACCTCACAGGAAGGTGAACACCTGCGAAGCCGGCAACCGCGACTTGTTCAGCCCGGCATTGAAGTCCGCCTCGCTGCGATAGCCCAGGCTGAGAATGACCACACTGGTGTATCCACGCTCACGCAAGCCCAGCTCGGCATCGAGAATCTTGCTGTCGAAGCCTTCGATCGGGGTGGCATCCAGCCCATGTGCCGCAGCCCCCAGCAAGGCAGTACCCAACGCCAGGTAGGTCTGCTTTTCCATCCAGTGCTGCACGTCCTTCTGATCGAAGCGGTGCAGGTCGACGTAATGCCGACGGCTCTGGTTCTGCCCGGCACGCGCCTGCTCATCGCGGAAGCGGCCATCGGCGGCTTCCTGGTGAAGCACGGCATCCAGGTGCGCTTCGGTCATCTCGGTTCGGGTGCAGAACACGATCACATGCGAGGCATCGAGGATCTTCGGCGAATTGTAGGCATAGCGCTCTGCGGTGCTTTTGGCCAGGCGAGCCTTGCCTTCGGCGCTGTCGGCAACGATGAAATGCCACGGCTGCGAGTTGACCGAGGAAGGGCTATGGCGCAGTTGCTCGAGCAGGGCATCGACAGTCGCCTGGGGAATGCGGCGCGAGGCATCGTAGGCTTTGGTGGTGTAGCGGCGCTTGGCCAGAGAGACGGTATCCATGCAACAACTCCGGGAATGAACAGAGGATTTGCCGGGCATCTTATCTTTCCTGCAGTAAAGAAAAACCGGCACAATGCAGCAACACTTTCATCCCTGGAGTGAAAATGCTGCGCATCGCCGACCTCGAACTGTTCGTCCGCAGCAGCGTGCTGGGCAGCTTCACCGCCGCCGCCCATGAGGCCGAACTGCTGCCGGGGCAGGTGGCCGCCGCGATCAAGCGCCTGGAGCGCGACCTGGATGTGCGCCTGTTCGCCCGCACTACCCGCAGCCTGCGCCTGACCGCCGAAGGCGAGTTGTACCTGCCGACTGCCCTGAATGTGCTGGAGAGCCTGCGCCAGGGGCGTGAAGACCTGCATGGCAACGCCAACACCCTGCGCGGTACCCTGCAGGTTTCGGCACCGTCAGACCTGGGCCGCAACATGTTGCTGCCGTGGCTGAGCGCCTTCCGCCGCGAGCACCCGGCCCTGCACCTTCGCTTCTTCCTGTCTGACCAGATTGCCGACCTCAACCGCGACCCGGTAGATGTGGCGATCCGCTACGGCCTCAACCAGGACGCCAACTACATTGCCCTGCCGCTGGCAGACTGGAACCGCCGGGTGCTGGTGGCGGCGCCCGACTACCTGGCCCGTCACGGCCGCCCCCTCACGCCCGACGCCCTGCAGCAGCATGCCTGCCTGCTGTACATGCAGTACAACCGGGTCTACGACAAGTGGCGGGTGGGCAACCGCACCGTGCAGGTGAGTGGGCCGCTGGTCAGCGACGATGCCGACGTGATCCGCCGCCTGGCCTTGCAGGGCGAAGGCATCGTCTACAAGTCGTGGCTGGATGTAAGCGCCAACATCGCGGCCGGCGAACTGGAAATCATCCTGCCCGAGCACTTTGGTGAACCCGCCCCGGTCACCCTGGTGTGCCCGCACCGCAAGCAGCTCACGCCCGCAGTGGCACAACTGCATCTGTGGCTGCGCGAACGCTTCGAGGCCTTGCGTAACCGGGCGCTGGCCAAAGGCTGCACAATCGTTCCAGACTGAGCCTGGCCGTTGCGCTAAGGTAGCGATTTCTGCCACGGCACGCCCCCATGAGCAACTGGATCGACCTCAAGCAAGACGCCGACACCGGCATCGAGTCGGTCCGCGCGCATTTCGTCGGGCATGCCTACGACCCGCACTGGCACGACAGCTTCCTGGTTGGCGTTACCGAGCAGGGCGTGCAGCAATTCGATTGCCGGCGAGTGCGCCATCGCAGCACGCCGGGGAACGTATTCCTGCTGGAGCCAGGTGAAATCCATAACGGCCATGCGCCCACCGAGGACGGCTTCACCTATTCGACCCTGTACCTGGAACCCACCTGGGTGGACAGCCAACTGCGGGCACTTTTCGAACACGCGCCGGGCGACAGCCTGCCCAGCTTCGCCGATACCTTGTGCCACGATGAGCGCCTGGCGCGTGCCACTGCCCTCGCCTTCCAGGCCGTGCATACCCAGGATTTGCGCATTGTCCGGCAGACGGCCATGGACGACCTGCTGGCCTGCCTGACCCGCCACCTGCACTGGCGCCGGCGCCTGAACCCGGACCCGCGCCTGCCACTGACCGCGCAGCGCGCGCGGGATTACCTGCACGCCAACCTGGAACGCGACATCGGCCTGGAAGACCTGGCCCAGGCCTGTGGCATCGACCGCTTCCGCCTCACCCGCGCATTCAAGGGCGCATTCGGCCTGGCGCCGCATGCCTATCTGATCCAGCTGCGCCTGGCCCGGGCGCGGCGCCTGCTCGCCCAGGGCCAGACTCCCACCGAAGTGGCCATGGCCCTGGGCTTTGCCGACCAGAGCCACCTGGGGCGCTGGTTCCGCCGTGCCTACCAGCTGACCCCGGCCGACTACCGCAGGCGCTGCTCAAACCTTCCAGACTGAAAGGCGGCGGGCAGCGAGCATGGTGCTTCGTTTATCCGGAGCCCTTGATCATGTCGCAGTCGTTGTTGCCCTTCATCCTGTTTGCCTTGGTATCCAGCATCAGCCCGGGGCCGACCAACCTGTTGATTCTTGCCCATGGGGCCCGCTTTGGCCTGTGCGCGAGCCTGGCGCCGGTCGTTGCGGCCTGCGGTGCCGCAGCGGCGATCGTGCTGATGGTGGGCCTGGGGCTAGGTGAACTGCTGCTGCGCCACCCGCTGGCCCAGCAGTTGATGAGCTGGGCCGGGGTTTTGTGGTTGAGCTGGCTGGCGTGGAAGATGCTGCGCAGTGCCGCCGCCCCGCTGCAGGCGGCCACGGCGCAAGGCTTCAGCGCACTCAGCGCGGCCTCGTTGCAGGTGGTGAACCCCAAGGTGTGGTTGATGGCCGTGGCGGTGGTCGGGGTGTTTGCCTCGCCGTCGTTGCCGGTATGGCAGCTGGCGCTGGTGTTCTGGCTGATTGCCCTGCCATGCATGGCGGCGTGGGCGCTGCTGGGGGTGGGCAGCGCGCGATGGTTGCAGGCACCGCGGCGGTTGCGGGTGTTCAACCAGGTATTGGCGGGGGTGCTGTTGATTTCTGCATGGGCTGCCGTACTGGCTTGAGCCTGTAGGAGCGGCCTTGTGTCGCGATAGGGCTGCGCAGCAGCCCCCGGCGATATTCGCTGTGAAGCTGAAATCCGGGGCCGCTGCGCGCCCCATCGCGACACAAGGCCGCTCCTACAAAGAACGCGCCAGCGCCAGGTCAGTGCGTCAGCGCCTCGCGGAAACGCCGGGTGCTGGCCACAGCCAGCAGCAACCCGGCCACTGCCACGCTACCGCCCACCAGGCCGATATCCGCCACATCCAGCTGGCTGCTGACGATACTGCCCAGCAACGCGCCACCGCCAATACCGATGTTGTAGATACCCGAGAACAGCGCCATGGCCACATCGGTGGCATCGGACGCCAGTTTCAGGGTCTTGGACTGCAGCGACAGGCTGAAGCTGAGGATCGCCACACCCCAGAACATGCTCAACGCGGCAAAAACATAGAAGTTGCCCGACAGCGGCAACAGCAGCAACAGGCACGCCGCCAGCAGGCCGATCGAACCTACCAGGAAGCCATGCGGGAAGCGGTCGCTGTAACGGCTGAACAGCACCGAGCCGAACACCCCGGCTCCGCCGAACAGCAGCAGCAATAGCGTGGTGCGCTCTGCGCCTATCTGCGCCACGTGCAGGGCGAACGGCTCGATATAGCTGTAGGCGGTGAACTGCGCGGTAATCACCAGCGTCACCAGCACATAGGTGATCACCAGCGCAGGGCGCTTGAACAGGATCGGCAGGCTGCGCAGCGAGCCCGAGTTCTGGCTGGGCAGCAGCGGCAGCGACTTCATCAGGCACAGCATGGTCGCCATCGCCACCCCGGCAATGCTCAGGAAGGTGATGCGCCAGCCCAGCGCTTCGCCCACCACGCGGCCCAGCGGGATGCCCAGGACCATGGCCAGGGTGGTGCCA
The DNA here is from genome assembly GCF_000814065.1 of Pseudomonas sp. C5pp. Classification (NCBI taxonomy): domain Bacteria; kingdom Pseudomonadati; phylum Pseudomonadota; class Gammaproteobacteria; order Pseudomonadales; family Pseudomonadaceae; genus Pseudomonas; species Pseudomonas sp. C5pp. The sequence goes on from NZ_JWLN01000026.1 coordinate 15,758, forward strand.
GTGGCCAAAAGGCCCAGCGCCTTGGCCTGCTGCCCGGGCGGCGCCACGCGCACCGCCAGGGAAGCCGTGATGGCCCAGAACACCGCATGCGCCAAGGCAATACCGATACGGCTGACCAGCAACATGGCAAAGCTCTGTGACATCCACGACAGCAAGTGGCTGACGATGAACACCAGGAACACGAACAGCAACAGCCGCCGCCGCTCGATGTTGCGCGTCAGCAGCATCATCGGCAGCGAGGCCAGCGCCACCACCCAGGCGTAGATGGTCAGCATCAGGCCGACTTGCGCGGTGCTCATGTCGAAGCTGCGGCCAATGTCGCTGAGCAGCGCCACCGGGACGAACTCGGTGGTGTTGAAGATGAAGGCCGCCAGGGCCAGGGCAATGACGCTCAGCCAGCTGCCGCTACCCGCCGTGGGTGGCATGTTGGTGGGTATGGGTCCATTCATGGGTACAAACCGCTTCTCCGCAGGCAAGGCAACAGGACGCACGTCAGCCACCCTCTTGCCGGGGTGTCGACGCACGCTTTGTTATTGGAAGGAATGCCCGGCATGGTACGCGTCAAGCCGGGGGCTCACAACCGCGAGGCGGGCAGAAGGAGTAACATGCGCGCTTTGTGCGAACGCGTATGCAACAAGGAGCCCGATCCGCTCATGGACCAGCAGCACTCCCAGCAGCAACAGTGGCAGCAGGCGGTCACCGCCTATGCCCAGGCCGTCAACGACTATGTCGCGCAGGGCCGCGCGCAAGGCTGGGATGACCTCGAAGAGCCCCTGCCGCAGGCCACCGAGCATTTGCTCGATGCCTGGCTGCAGGCCCTGCAAGCAGCCAACCGGCCCGGCGTCGAAGCCTTTGAGCAGCAAGCCTTCCGCGAAGCCTGGCCGCCCGCCCACCACCCCTTGCTGCCGCTGATCAAGGAGCACGGGCAAGGTATCGGCAACGTCCTGCTGCTGGAGGATGGCAGCCTGCTGGCACGTATCGGCATGCCGCATGACAAAGGCCAGGTGGTGCGCATTGACCCTTTCGGGGTGACCCCGGTGATCGGCGTCGATCACTTCGGCCGCTGCCCGGCCCGCCGCTATTTCGCCCTGGCCAATGCCGAGGGCATACGCGTGACCGATGGCTGGGGCGGCCCGCAGGTGCTGCGTCTGGCCTGGCCCACGGGGTTGGAGGGGTTGCCGCCGGGTTACCCGTTCGAGCCCTTCGACCTGCCGCCCACGCCGACCACGCTGATCCCCTTTCCGGATGGCCAGCGGGTGCTGCTGGTGAGCGCCGAGGGTATCTTCCTGCTGACCCGCCACGGTGCGACCCGCCTGCTGCCGCACCAGGCGCGGGTGCTCGACGAACTGGACGAAGGCACCGACCCGGACGACATCAGCCTGGGGCTGAGCATGGAGCACGGTGCGGTATCGGCGGATGGTCGGTTGATCGTGGTTGGCGAGCAAGGCAGCCGCCATCTGGTGCTGGATGACCAGCTCCGGCCCGTGGCGGCCATCGGCCCGGCCAGCGAGTATCCGCACTTTGCGCTGTTCAATCGTGCAGGTGACCAGTTGATAGTCAATGCCTGCCATTTCTATAGCGGTGCCACGCTGGCCGTCAGGGTGGCCGACTTGCCGGGGCTGGATACCGACTACTACAGCCAGGACCCGCGTACCCCGCTGGTACAGGATGGCGCACGGGTGTATGCCGGCGTGGCGCGCGAGGGCGAATATATCGTGGGGGATGCCTATGGTTACCTGCGGGCATTTGGCGAAGATGGCACGGAGCATTGGCAGCATTACCTGGGGTCGACCATCAGCGCGCTGGATATCAGTGCCGACGGGCGTACGCTGGTAGCGGCGAGCCATGCCGGGTTCGTTTCGGTGATTGCCCTGGACAACGGGCGGCCGGCCTGGCAGATCGGTACCGGGGCGCATGGCGAGGTACGGCGGTGGTTGTTCTGGAAAGGCTGGGACAGGGCATTGGCCTGGTAACAGATCCAGCATCTTCATTGCCTGTACCGGCCTCTTCGCGGGCTCGCCCGCTCCCACAGGGACATCACAGGCGCCAAGGTCTGCGCAGTCTCTGTGGGAAGGTTCAATACAGAACCTGAAACCTGCACGATACCTGTGGGAGCGGGTTCACCCGCGAAGAGGCCGGGGCAGGCAACCAATCAGCCCTGCAAAGTGGCCATATCGATCACGAACCGGTACTTCACGTCCCCGGCAATCATCCGCTCATACGCCTGGTTGATGTTGCGGATATCCAGCAACTCGATATCACAACGAATCGCGTGCTCGGCGCAGAAATCCAGCACTTCCTGCGTCTCGGCAATACCACCGATCAACGACCCTGCCAGCACCCGGCGCTTCATCACCAGATTGGCCGCATGCACTGCCGGGTCGATCGGCTCGATCAGGCCGACCAGGATGTGCACGCCATCGAATTTAAGGGTTTCCAGGTACGGATTCAGGTCGTGCTGCACCGGGATGGTATCGAGCAGGAAGTCGAAACGGCCCGCCGCGGCGCGCATCTGCTCGGCATCGGTGGACACGATCACATGGTCGGCACCCTGGCGACGGCCTTCCTCGGCCTTGGCCTGGGAACGGGTGAACAGGGTCACTTCGGCGCCCAGGGCCTTGGCCAGCTTGATAGCCATGTGGCCCAGGCCGCCCATGCCGAGGATGCCGATCTTGTGACCAGGGCCGACACCGTGGTGCTTGAGCGGCGAATAGGTGGTGATGCCAGCGCAGAGGATTGGCGCGGCGCTGGGCAGGTCCATGCCGGCCGGGATGCGCACCACGAAGTGCTCGCTGACCACGATGCTGCTGGAGTAACCGCCCATGGTGTTGCTACCGTCGACCCGGTCCGGGGTGGCGTAGGTCATGGTCGGCCCTTCCAGGCAGTATTGCTCCAGGTCCTTGGCACAGGCTTCGCAGTGGCGGCACGAGTCGACCATGCAGCCAACGCCGACCAGGTCGCCGACCTTGTGTGTGGTCACTTTGTCGCCCACAGCGGTGACGCGGCCGATGATCTCGTGGCCAGGCATCAGCGGGTACACGGCAATGCCCCATTCGTTGCGCGCCTGGTGGATGTCGGAGTGGCATACGCCGCAGTAAAGGATGTCGATGGCGACGTCGTCAGGGCGCGGGCTGCGACGCTCGAAGGTCATGGGAGCCAGAGGGCTGGTGGGGGTCTGGGCGGCGTAACCGATGGCGGTATACATGCAGGGCCTCGCTATGAAGTGAAACGATTCAGGCTGCGCATTCTGCGCGCCGTGCGTCGCTTCGCCCACGACTGATTCTCCGGTATCGATGCCTGATTCTCCGAAGATGCCATGCAGCATCTGGCGCCGAGCGTTCATTCTGCGATGATCAAACTGTCTGATCCTCTGCCCAGGTCCATCATGCAACTGACCCGCCACGTCGACGCCAATGCGCCGCTTTGCACACTGATCCGCAGCCTTGCCACGCGCCCAGGCTTCGTGCCCACGCACCTGCCCCAGGTGCAGGTGCTGAGCTGGGACCACTATGTGGCCAGCAGCCCGCAGATCTACGAACCCAGCCTGATGATCCTGGCCCAGGGCAGCAAGCTGGCGCGCCTGGGGCCGCGTACCCTGGAATATGGCGCCGGGCATTATCTGGTGCAGGCATTGTCGGTGCCGTTCATGTGCGAAACCTTTGCCACCCCCGAAGCACCGTTGCTGGGCGTGGCGGTGGACATCGACCGCGGCGTGCTGGGTGAACTGGTGCAAAGCATGGCCCTGGCGCCGGATGCCGCGGTGCAGGCGCAAACCCCGCATTCAATGACCTCGGCTGCACTCGATGCGCCGATGCGCGAATGCGTGGAACGGCTGCTGCGCTGCCTGCAGGACCCGGTGGACGCCAAGGTGCTGGGCCCGGCGCGGGTACGCGAGGTGCTGTACACCGCCTTGCGCGGCCCACAGGCGGGCGTGTTGCGGGCGCTGGTGGAGCAACAAGGGCACTTCGCCCGCATCGGCGCCGCCCTTGCCCACCTGCGCGAACACTACACCGAGCCGCTGAGCGTTGAAGCGCTGGCCGCACGCGCCAACATGAGCGTTTCGACCTTCCACGAGCACTTCAAGCGCTGCACCGACATGGCGCCGATGCAGTACCTCAAGCGCCTGCGGCTGCTGAAGGCGCAGCAGATGCTGATCGGCGAAGGCCTGGGGGTGGCGCAGACCGCGCACCGGGTGGGGTACCAGAGCACCTCGCAGTTCAGCCGCGAGTACAAGCGCCAGTTCGCCCGCAGCCCGGGGGATGAATTGCCGTACCAGAGCCTGCCGGTGTAATCGCCTGCCCTGGCCCCATCGCCGGCAAGCCGGCTCTCATGGAACAACACATGACTTATTGGTTCAGCAAGGTTCTGTAGGAGCAGCCTTGTGCTGCGAAGAGGTCGATACTGCCAAAGCCTGTCTATTGCTTGTGCCGGCCTCTTCGCAGCACAAGGCTGCTCCTACAAAGGACGCGGCAAACGAGAGATAGTTGTTCTCTGCGCGACAGCGCAGCCCAAAAGGGCTGGGCAATCTCCCGCAGATACTGCACAAGGCATGAGGTCGATGCAGTCGAGGTGGTGCTTGCCGGCGATGGGCTGCAGAGCAGCCCCGGCATTCTCAAGGCTTCATTGCCGCTCGACCATCGCCACTATTGCTGCCTGCAATTCGGCCTTGGCCTGCCCCACCTCCAGTTCCCCCGCAGCAGCCGCCTGCGACAAGGCATCCGCCGCCCCCGCCAGCAAGCGCATGCCCGCCACCCCGATGTTGCCACTGGGCGAAAACCCGGCCAACGCCTCACGGCATTTGTCCAGAAACGGCTGCTCATAGGCCCGCTTCAGCGCTTCCATTTCCGGCGAGCCGGCCAATGCCGCCGATACTCCGGGTATCTCCAGCCCCTGGCTCATCACACAGTCCACATACGCCTCGGCAATCACCCCGGCGCGGCTGGCCAGGCTAGCGTCACAACGCGCCAGCGCCTGCTCCAGCATCCGCGACTGCCGTGCATCGTATTGCTGGTACAGCGCCACCAACAACCCGGTCCGGGTCTCGAAATGGTCATAGACCACCGGCTTGGTCACCCCCGCCTGCTCGGCCAAACGCCCCAGGCTCAAGGCATCGGTGCCCTCCTCCCGTACCAGCTGCCAGGCCACATCGAGCAACTGCAGACGGCGCTCTTCGCGGCTCAGGCGCTTGCGCGAGCGGCCTTGATCATCGCTTGACATCGTTTACCTACCAAAAGTAACTTACTAAACGTAACTTACCTTGAGTATATAGCGCTCTGGGTAACCCTGCATCCCAATCTTGGAGAGCCCACCATGCATGCCCTGATCGTCGTCGGTCATCACGACCCGCAATCCCTCACCCATGCCCTGGCCCGACAGATCGCCGCCGGCCTGACCAACGCAGGCCACGGCAGCGAAATCGCCGACCTGGCCAGTGAAGGTTTCGACCCGCGTTTCGGCCTGGCCGACCATGCGGTGCACCGCAGGCTGGCAGCCCCGCCGGCGGATGTACTCAGGGAGCAGGCGCGTATTGATCGCGCCGATGCGCTGGTGCTGGTCTACCCCATCTATTGGTGGTCGCTGCCGGCCTTGCTCAAAGGCTGGGTCGAGCGGGTGTTCAGCAATGGCTGGGCCTTCGATTATGAAGGGGGCATCACCGTCAAGAAGCTGCGCGGCATGAAGGTGCACCTGGTCGGTGTCGCCGGTGCCGACAGCGGCACTTTCGAACGTCACGGCTATGGCGAGGCGATGCGCGTGCAGATCGAGCACGGCATCTTCGACTACTGCGGCGCCGAGGTACTCAGCTCCACCCTGCTGGACGACAGCGAAGGCGCAGCCCCGGCACTGCACCTGCACACTGCACGCACGCTGGGCGAGCAGATGTTCGCAGACTGCGAGGCCATGGCCTGAATCAGCCTGAAAGCGGCCATTGCGCCAATGGCCAGTAAGCGCCCTTGCGCGACTCGTACAGTGTGAAATGGCGGGCGGCGAGGTAGAAATCCGGCGCGCTGCTGGCTTCTGGCGGCTGGCCGCGGTAATCCCTGGCCAGCGTCAGGTGCGGGCGATACTCACGGTCGGCCGCTTCCACCCCCAACGGCAGCAGCGCCTGCTGCAAGCTGTACACCAGTTGCAACAGGGCCGGTGGGGTCTGCTGCGCCTCCAGCACCAGGGCGCTGGCCCGCTGCCATACCTGCAGGCGGTCCAGCAACAGCCTTGGTGCCGTGGCCGGTAGCGCCAACTGGTCGACCGCCGCGCAAATAGCAGGCACATGGGCGGTATCCACGTCACCGAGAAACAGCAGTGTCACATGGAAGTTGGCGGCCGGCACTGGCTTGCCGTTGCGCAGGCTCAGGCCACGTCGCCACTGGGCCAGGGCGCGGCGCTGGGCATCGCTCACCGGCAAGGCGAAGAACAGGCGCTTGAATGGTTTTTCGATACGTCCGCTGACCGGTGTCATCGTGCCGCTCCTGAAGATGCGCAAAGCACGTACTGATGCGCTGGGAAACTCGCAGGGCTGCCAGTTTCGCGGGCAGGGACCCAAACCATACGCTGAGGTCTCCATTCAATCATATAGATACGGTTATGAAACAGCGTCAGCAAACACGGAATACCCAGCCTGCCATGCAAGCGAAACTGAAATGGGGCAACCAGCGTGAGCATGAGTTCACGACTGATGTCATAGATACAGATATCAGTAATGGCAACCGCTCATTTTTCGCCATTCAGTACACGGAGGGATCAGATACCGCTTATAGCTATATATTCCTGAATATCCCGGAACGTTATCTGGTGGCGGGCGCATCCCTCAAGATCGGTGCAGGTGAGAAAGCCGAGATCAACGCCTATTTCGGTTCGACTTCGATTGGTCGCTCAGGTTGGGCGACCGGGGGCTCAATCGATATTACCGAGATGGATGAGGCTTCCAAGGCATTTGCCGCAACGTTCCACTACACCATTGAACACACCATGGGCATGGTTGAGATCGTGGATGGCTCGTTGTCCTTGTCACTGGCCGACGATGCAAAGACCAACGGCACCGGCCGGGTCACCGCCAACCTCGACCCCACTATTTTCCCCTCGCTGGGCAACCTTGACGCTCAAACCATCAAATCCAAGGTACTTCAAGACGGGCGCATCCAACTCTCCGCCAGGCAGCAAGTGGACAACGCTTCCCAAGGCATCCTGATGCTGTTCAATGAACAACATGCACGCCTGCTTTTCTTGATTGGCAGTTTGGGCTTTCCCATGACTGGGGGCTGCGTGAAGCATGAGTGGAACGTGGAGAACAGGACCCTGACCGCCGAATTCACTGATTATGTAATCAGTTACCAAGGCAAGGACCATCACATCACCGGCGGCAGCATCGAGGTGACTCTGGCCTGATGCATCGCCTGCAGACCTTGGCACAGCGGTGACGCTTGTACCAAGGTCTGCCACTGTTGCGTCACATTCTTCTATAAAGCATCGACTCGATTGTTTATGCTGGCGGGCTTAGCCATCACGCATGGCCATTACTTGACGTATCCGCCCATGAAAATCGCCTTAGTCCTCATCTTCGTCCTCTCGATCGCCTATGTTCACCTGCGCGGTCGCGTTCGCCACAAGCTGACCCGTCAGCTGGGCGACCACTCCAGTTTCCTGGCCCCGGTCAACAGCTTCCTGTACCTGTTTTCCCGGCACCCGGCCAAGCCTTACCTGCCGGTGGAGGCCTTCCCCGAACTGCAGACGCTGCAGGACCATTGGCAGGAAATCCGCGAGGAAGCCCAACAGCTGCTGCATGTGGGCGAAATCAAGAAGTCCGACAATTACGATGATGTCGGTTTCAACTCATTCTTCAAGACCGGCTGGAAGCGCTTCTACCTGAAGTGGTACGGCGAAAGCCACCCGTCGGCGATGACCCTTTGCCCACGCACCACCGAGTTGCTCAAAGGCATCGGCACGGTCAAGGCCGCCATGTTCGCCACCCTGCCACCGGGCGCCAAGTTGGTGCGCCACCGCGACCCGTATGCCGGCTCGTACCGCTACCACCTGGGCCTGGACACGCCTAACGACGATGGTTGCTACATCGATGTGGACGGTGAGAAGTATTCCTGGCGCGATGGCGAGGGCGTGATCTTCGACGAGACCTACATCCACTACGCGGCCAATACCACCGAGCACAACCGCATCATCCTGTTCTGCGACGTGGAACGCCCGCTCAAGTACCGCTGGGCAACCGCGTTCAACCGCTGGTTCAGCCGCAACGTCATGGCCGCTGCTGCCGCCCCCAACGATGCCGGCGACAAGACCGGTGGCATCAACCGGCTGTTCACTCGTATCTACAAGATCCGCGAACGTGGCAAGGCGCTGAAGAAGCGCAACCGCACGCGCTACTACCTGGAGAAGTGGGCGTTCGTCGCGGCGTTGGTGCTGGTGTTCATCTATATCTGATCGATGTGGGAGCGCGCAGTCCAAAGGCCTGCGCGCAACCAACCAAAGTACAAGCCTCACACTTTCCACTCTTCGACTAGCCTGAAAGCTCCACTCGCAACCTCCCCAAGGTGAAGACGATGAGCATGATGGACTGGGACGCCTACCGTAAGCAGTTGATGGCCGGCATCGGCGATCTCAAGCAGCTATCCCCTGACACCGTGGCCGGCTACATGACCGCCAGCGGCGCAGGGGCCAAGACCAACCACCTGGACGCCAAGACTCGCGAGCTGATCTCACTTGCCGTGGCCGTGACCACCCGCTGCGATGGTTGCATCGCCGTGCATTCACAGCAGGCCGTCAAACACGGCGCCAGCCGCGAGGAAATCGCCGAGGCCCTGGGCGTGGCCGTGGCGATGAATGCCGGCGCCGCGCTGGTCTACTCGGCACGTGCCATGGATGCGGTGGGCAAGGCCAACAGCTGAACGCAAATGGCGTCGCCGCCCTTGCGCGACGGCGCCGCGCCACCCAGACTGGGCGGCCCAGCCCTTGCAGGAACCCGCATGATCCACATCCGCCCCATGACGCCGGAAGACTTCGAACACTTCTGGCCCACCTTCCAGGCCGTCGTACAAGCCCGTGAAACCTACGCATTCGACCCGGCCCTCAGCTTCGAACAGGCCCGCCAGCTGTGGCTGGAACTGCCCATGCGCACATTCGTGGCCGAAGAAGACGGCGCGATGCTGGGGTCGTATTACCTCAAGGCCAATGCCGCCGGGCCCGGTGGGCACGTGGGCAATTGCGGCTACATGGTCTGTGAAACGGCACGCGGCCGCGGCGTCGCGCGGTTGATGTGCGAGCACTCCCAGAAACAGGCACGCCAGGAGGGCTTTCTGGCCCTGCAGTTCAACTCGGTGGTGGCCACCAACGAGGTGGCAGTGGCGCTGTGGCACAAGCTGGGCTTCGAAACCGTTGGCCGCTTGCCCAAGGCCTACCGCCATGCCCGCCTGGGGCTGGTGGACTGCCTGGTGATGTACAAGTGGCTGGCGGACGAGCCGGTAGTGGAGAAGCCGCCACTGCTGATCGGGCGCAAGAACATCGAGGCGCGGGTGTCGCGGCGGCGCGGGCGCTGACTTCTTCAGGCCGCCCTGCTCGACGAAGGTCTATGGTAAAGTCGCGCCCTTTTTGAACATGCTGGGATATCGTTGCACATGACCCCCGTCCTCCGCTTCCTCAACCGCACCAGCCTGGTGACGCAGATCGTCATCGGCCTGATCGCCGGCATCGCCCTGGCCCTGCTTGCGCCCGCCATCGCCCGCGACATGGCCTTCCTCGGGAAAGTCTTCGTCAGCGCCCTCAAGGCGGTGGCGCCCGTGCTGGTGTTCATTCTGGTCATGGCATCGATCGCCAACCACCGTCACGGCCAGGAAACCCATATTCGCCCGATCCTCTGGCTGTACCTGCTGGGCACCTTCAGCGCAGCGGTAGTCGCCGTGGTCGCCAGCATGCTGTTCCCGTCCAACCTGGTGCTGACTACCAGCGACGCTGCGCTGAGCGCGCCGGGGGGCATTACCGAGGTGCTGCAGAACCTGCTGCTGAGTGCGGTCGACAACCCGATCAACGCGCTGCTCAACGCCAACTTCATCGGGATACTGACCTGGGCCATCGGCCTGGGCGTGGCCCTGCGCCATGCCGGCGAAACCACCCGCACCGTGGTAGAGGACCTGTCCAATGGCGTGACCCTGATCGTACGCGTGGTCATCCGCTTCGCCCCGGTGGGCATCTTTGGCCTGGTCAGCGCCACGCTGGCCCAATCGGGCCTGGACGCCCTGCTCGGCTACTTGCACCTGCTGGCGGTGCTGATCGGCTGCATGCTGTTCGTGGCGCTGGTGATGAACCCGCTGATCGTGTATTGGAAGATCCGCCGCAACCCCTACCCGCTGACCCTGCTCTGCCTGCGCGAAAGCGGTATCACCGCGTTCTTCACTCGCAGCTCGGCAGCCAACATCCCGGTCAACCTGGCCCTGTCGGAGCGCCTTGGCCTGCATGAGGACACCTATTCGGTGTCGATCCCGCTGGGTGCGACCATCAACATGGCCGGTGCCGCCATCACCATTACCGTGCTGACCCTGGCGGCAGTGCATACTCTGGGTATTATGGTGGACCTGCCGACCGCCGTGCTGCTCAGCGTGGTGGCGGCGGTCTGTGCCTGCGGCGCCTCGGGCGTGGCCGGTGGCTCGCTGCTGCTGATTCCACTGGCGTGCAGCCTGTTTGGTATCCCTAGCGAAATTGCCATGCAGGTGGTGGCGGTGGGCTTCATCATCGGCGTGCTGCAGGATTCGGCCGAGACGGCGCTGAATTCTTCGACCGATGTGCTGTTTACCGCAGCGGCGTGCCAGGCTGAAGAGCGTAAAGCCTGAGTTTGCAGGGCCCCTGTGGGAGCGGGTTCACCCGCGAATCAGGCGACGCGGTGCATGGCACCGGCTGCGCCGGTGTTCGCGGGTGAACCCGCTCCCACAGGGGCCAATTGCCTAACACGATGGCATTACCTACCCTAGTGGCCTTTCCCCAGCAATGAGACAGGGCCATGTCAGAACACGAAACCGCCGGCGAAGGCCGCTTCAACAGCATCGAGATCCGTATTCTCGGCTCGCTGATCGAGAAGCAGGCCACCAGCCCGGAAAGCTACCCGCTGACCCTCAACGCCCTGGTCCTGGCCTGCAACCAGAAGACCAGTCGCGAGCCGGTCATGAACCTCACCCAAGGCCAGGTCGGCCAAGCCCTGCGCGCCCTCGAAGGGCAGGACATGACCCGTCTGCAGATGGGCAGCCGCGCCGACCGCTGGGAACAACGGGTGGACAAGGCACTTGAGCTGGTGCCGGCGCAACTGGTGCTGATGGGCCTGATGTTCCTGCGCGGGCCGCAAACCCTCAACGAACTGCTGACCCGCAGCAACCGCCTGCACGACTTCGACGACACCGAGCAGATCCAGCACCAGCTGGAGCGCCTGATATCGCGCGGCCTGGCCTTGCACCTGCCGCGTCAGGCCGGCCAGCGCGAAGACCGTTACACCCATGCTTTGGGCGACCCTGCCGAAATCGAGGCAATCCTGGCTGCCCGGCAGCAGGAAGGCGGGGCACGCAGCAGCGGCGGCAATGTGTCGGAAGAACGCATCGAAGCCCTCGAAGCCCGCATCGCGGCGCTGGAGGCACGCCTGGCCGAACTGGAAGGCTGAGCCGTCACGGCTCGGGGTCGGGGAAGTTGCGGCAGCTCTTGCGCTCGGCCAGCTCCCGGTCACTGGGGCGCTGGTCGACGAACACGGTGCGGCCGTCGGCGTAGATTTCCAGGTAGCCCCAATGCAGGTCCTGCTCTTGCTGCCCGGGCTTTGGGGGGACTAGCCACCAGGGTTCGCGGCTGATCAGGGTCATGGGTGTGATTCCTGAGGGTGTCTGCAGTAATCATAGACATCCTCGGTTATTTCTTTGCTTTTGCCGGCCCTTTCGCGGCTAAAGCCGCTCCTACAGGGATCTGTACAGTTTTCAAAATCTGCGCAGTACCTGTGGGAGCGGCTTTAGCCGCGAAGAGGCCAGTACGGGCTTACGCCGGTGCCGAAGTGCGGATCAGGTGGTCAAAGGCCGCCAGCGATGCCTTGGCCCCCTCACCTACCGCAATCACGATCTGCTTGTACGGCACAGTCGTCACGTCACCCGCCGCAAACACACCAGGGATGCTGGTCTGGCCCTTGGCATCGACGATGATCTCGCCACGCGGCGACAACTCGACGGTGCCTTTCAGCCAGTCGGTGTTCGGCAGCAGGCCGATCTGCACGAAGATGCCTTCCAGCGCCACTTCATGCTGTTGGTCGGTGGTGCGGTCCTTGTAACGCAGGCCGGTCACCTTTTCGCCATTGCCCAGCACTTCGGTGGTCAGTGCACTGGTGATCACCTTGACGTTCGGCAGGCTGTGCAACTTGCGCTGCAGTACCGCATCGGCACGCAGCTGGCTGTCGAACTCGATCAGCGTCACCTGGGCGACGATACCCGCCAGGTCGATGGCCGCTTCCACACCCGAGTTGCCACCACCGATCACCGCCACGCGCTTGCCCTTGAACAGCGGGCCGTCACAGTGCGGGCAGTAAGCCACGCCGCGGGCGCGGTATTCCTGTTCGCCCGGCACATTCATCTCACGCCAGCGGGCACCGGTAGCCAGGATAACGGTCTTGGCCTTGAGTGAGGCACCGCCGGCCAGGCGTACTTCGTGCAGGCCGCCATCGGTGGCCGGGATCAGCGCTTCACCGCGCTGCAGGTTCATGATGTCCACGTCGTACTGCTTGACGTGCTCTTCCAGCGCCGTGGCCAGCTTCGGCCCTTCGGTTTCCTGTACCGAGATGAAGTTCTCGATGGCCAGGGTGTCGAGCACCTGGCCGCCGAAACGCTCGGCCGCAATACCGGTGCGGATGCCTTTACGCGCGGCATAGATAGCTGCCGAGGCGCCGGCGGGGCCACCACCGACCACCAGCACGTCGAAGGCGCCCTTGGCGTTGATCTTTTCGGCCTGGCGGCTGCCTGCGTTGGTGTCGATCTTGCCGAGGATTTCTTCCAGGCCCATGCGGCCCTGGCCAAACACTTCGCCGTTCAGGTAAATGCTCGGCACCGCCATGATCTTGCGCGATTCCACTTCCGCCTGGAACAGCGCGCCATCGATGGCCACGTGGCGCACGTTGGGGTTGAGGACCGCCATCAGGTTCAGCGCCTGGACCACGTCCGGGCAGTTCTGGCACGACAGCGAGAAGTAGGTCTCGAAGGTGAACTCGCCTTCCAGCGCCTGGATCTGTTCGATCACTTCGGCACTGGCCTTGGACGGGTGGCCCCCGACCTGCAGGAGTGCCAGCACCAGCGAGGTAAATTCGTGGCCCATGGGGATGCCGGCGAAGCGCAGGTTTATGTCGGCTCCCGGGCGGTTCAGCGAGAACGATGGACGACGGGCATCGCTGCCGTCCGCGCTGAAGGTAATAAGGTTCGACAGGCTGGCAATTTCCACCAGCAGGTCGTGCAATTCGCGGGATTTCGCGCCGTCGTCGAGGGAGGCAACGATCTCGATCGGCTGGGTGACCCGCTCCAGGTAGGTTTTCAGTTGCGATTTAAGCGTGGCGTCCAACATACGGGCGATTCCTTTTTCAAAACTCGGATACAAAAACGCCCAGGCGAGGTCGCCCGGGCGCTTTTACGGGGCGGTAGGTACTTCAGCTTTGGCGGCTGGCTACCGCCCGCGACATACACATCGGCTTAGATCTTGCCGACGAGGTCCAGCGACGGGGCCAGGGTGGCTTCGCCTTCTTTCCACTTGGCCGGGCAAACTTCGCCTGGGTGAGCGGCAACGTACTGGGCAGCCTTCACCTTGCGCAGCAGTTCGGCAGCATCGCGGCCTACACCACCGTCGTTCAGTTCGACGATCTTGATCTGGCCTTCCGGGTTGATCACGAAGGTACCGCGATCGGCCAGGCCGGCTTCTTCGATCAGCACGTCGAAGTTGCGCGAGATGACGTGGGTCGGGTCACCGATCAGCGGGTACTGGATCTTGCCGATGGTGTCCGAAGTGTCGTGCCAGGCTTTATGGGTGAAGTGGGTGTCGGTGGACACACCGTAGATTTCCACGCCCAGCTTCTGGAACTCGGCGTAGTTGTCAGCAAGGTCACCCAGCTCGGTCGGGCAGACGAAGGTGAAGTCGGCCGGGTAGAAGAACACGACAGACCACTTGCCTTTCAGGTCGGCTTCGCTGACCTGGACGAACTCGCCTTTGTGGTAGGCGGTGGCGTTGAACGGTTTGACCTGGCTGTTGATGATTGGCATGAGAGACGCTCCTTCATGGGGTTGGAATCAGTTGATGGAGAGAATCCTAACCGCTGGTCCCGATAAAGGCTCATTGGCAAAGCTCATGCTTTTGATTGGTTTTGGCTATAACCGAGGATAATTGATAGAAGGGAATGGGCTGAGCAAAGGATTGCGGGGCATTCAAGGGCCCCATCGCCGGCAAGCCAGCTCCCACAAGTACCGCGCAGGTCTCTGCACTTGTGCAATCCCTGTGGGAGCTGGCTTGCCGGCGATGGGGCCAGTGGCATCAGCGAGTGACCGTGCGCATGGTCACGAACTCTTCGGCCGCCGTCGGGTGCACGCCGATGGTTTCGTCGAACTGTTGCTTGGTCGCACCGGCCTTCAGGGCAATGCCCAGGCCCTGGATGATCTCGCCAGCATCAGGGCCAACCATGTGGCAGCCCAGCACCTTGTCGGTTTCAGCATCGACCACCAGCTTCATCAAGGTCTTTTCCTGGATGTCGGTCAGGGTCAGTTTCATCGCACGGAAGCGGCTCTCGAATACCTGCACCTTGTGCCCTGCCTCCAGCGCCTGCTCCTCGGTCAGGCCCACGGTGCCGATGGGCGGCTGGCTGAAGACTGCGGTGGGGATGTTCTGGTAGTCCACCGGGCGGTATTGCTCAGGCTTGAACAGGCGCCGGGCCACGGCCATGCCCTCGGCGAGTGCCACCGGGGTCAGTTGCACGCGGCCAATCACATCGCCAATCGCCAGAATCGACGGCGCGGTGGTCTGGTATTGCGGGTCTACCCGGATATAACCGCGTTCATCCAGCTCGACGCCGGTGTTCTCCAGGCCAAGGTTGTCCAGCATCGGGCGCCGGCCGGTGGCATAGAACACGCAATCGGTGACCAGCTCGCGGCCATCCTTGAGGGTGGCCTTGAGGCTGCCGTCCTCGAGCTTGTCGATGCGCTGGATGTCGGCATTGAACTGCAGGTCAAGGCCGCGCTTTTCCAGTTCTTCCTTCAGGTGCGTGCGCACCGAACCGTCGAAGCCACGCAGGAACAGGTCGCCACGGTACAGCAGCGTGGTAGCCGACCCCAGGCCCTGGAAGATACCGGCGAACTCGACGGCGATGTAGCCACCGCCCACCACCAGCACCCGGCGTGGCAGGTCCTTGAGGTAGAAGGCTTCGTTGGAGGTGATGGCCAGTTCCTTGCCCGGAATGTCCGGCACCTGTGGCCAGCCACCGGTGGCGATGAGGATGTGCTCGGCGGTGTAGCGCTGGCCTTCCACTTCCACTTCATTGGCACCGGTCAGACGCGCATGCCCCTGCAGCAAGGTAACCCCGCTGTTGACCAGCAGGTTGCGGTAGATGCCGTTGAGGCGCTCGATTTCCCGGTTCTTGTTGGCAATCAGGGTGCCCCAGTCGAAGTGCCCTTCTTCCAGGGTCCAGCCGAAGCCTGCGGCCTGTTCCAGTTCGTCGGCGACGTGTGCGCCGTACACCAGCAGCTTTTTCGGCACGCAGCCGACGTTGACGCAGGTGCCGCCCAGGTAGCGGCTCTCGGCCACTGCCACCTTTGCCCCGAAGCCGGCGGCAAACCGCGCCGCGCGCACACCGCCGGACCCGGCACCAATCACGAACAGATCAAAATCGTAGGCCATGTATTCACTCTCCTAGGCAGGCGCCCAGCATAACGCACTGGGGCCGCTTTGCGACCCTTCGCGGGCCCGCCCGCTCCCACAGTACCGGCGCAACCTTGAAGGCCTGCACAATACCTGTAGGAGCGGGCGTGCCCGCGAAGGGCTGCAAAGCAGCCCCAGTTATCAGCTTTGATACAAGTAGCGGCTTATCAGTAAGCCTTGCCAGTCTTGTAGTAGTTCTCGAAGCAGAAGTTGGTCGCGTCGATGTAACCCTCGGCGCCACCGCAGTCGAAACGCTTGCCTTTGAACTTGTAGGCGATCACGCAGCCGTTCTGCGCCTGTTGCATCAGGGCGTCGGTGATCTGGATCTCGCCACCTTTGCCCGGCTCGGTGTTGGCGATGATGTCGAAGATGTCCGGGGTCAGGATGTAGCGACCAATGATCGCCAGGTTCGACGGGGCGTCTTCCGGTTTTGGCTTCTCGACCATGTTGGTGACACGGAAAATGTCGTCACGGATCATGTCGCCGGCGATCACGCCGTACTTGTTGGTTTCCTGCGGATCGACTTCCTGGATGGCGACGATCGAGCAACGGAACTGGTTGTACAGCTTGACCATCTGGGTCAGTACGCCGTCACCTTCCGGGTTCACGCACAGGTCGTCCGCCAGCACCACGGCGAACGGCTCGTCGCCGATCAGCGGGCGGCCAGTCAGGATGGCGTGGCCCAGGCCTTTCATTTCGGTCTGGCGGGTGTAGGAGAACGAGCACTCGTCGAGCAGGCGACGGATACCAACCAGGTATTTTTCCTTGTCGGTGCCCTTGATCTGGTTTTCCAGCTCGTAGCTGATGTCGAAGTGGTCTTCCAAAGCACGCTTGCCGCGCCCGGTGACGATGGAGATCTCGTTCAGGCCGGCATCCAGTGCCTCTTCAACGCCATACTGGATCAGTGGCTTGTTGACCACCGGCAGCATTTCCTTGGGCATGGCTTTGGTAGCAGGCAGGAAGCGGGTGCCGTAACCGGCTGCCGGGAACAAGCATTTTTTGATCATATACGTCCTTACAAAAGGCTAGGCCAGTGGAATTCGGCGCAGTCTAATCAGGCGGCAGTCACCTTACAATGCCCTACCTGTGGCCGATCGATGGGAAGATAGAGATAACCCAGTGTAGATAGTTCCGGGGGATCGTAAATATTGCTGTCATCCATGACCGTTGGATGACAGGAAATCGGGGTTTCCTGTACTGGCCTCTTCGCGGGCAAGCCCGCTCCCACAGGTACTGCACAGCATTCAGAGTCTGTGGTGATCCTTGTGGGAGCGGGCTTGCCCGCGAAGAGGCCAGTACAGGCAATACATCAGCTACCGGTGCCCTGCCCGATCAACACACCATCGACCTTCTGCCCATACAGGTTCACCCCGTCATTGGCATGGAACTTCACCCGTGTCTTCTCGATGGAGCCTTCCACCAGCCGCGGGTCCTGCGGCCGTTCATGGCGATTGACCCAGGCCGCCACATCCCAGGCCTGCTGATCGCTAAGGCTGCCCGGCTTGCCCAGCGGCATGTTGTACTTGATGAACGACGCCGCGGTATTGATCCGGTGCATGCCGGCGCCCCAGTTGTAGGAGTCCTTGCCCCACAACGGCGGCATCACGTACTCGCCCGCCACCTTCTGCCCTTCGCCATTGTCGCCGTGACAAATCGCACACTGCTCGCGATAAACCTGCTGACCGCGCTTGAAGTCGTATCCGCCCTTTGGTTGCGGAACCTCCGGGTACCCGCGCCCGGCAATCTCGACGCCGGTCGGCGCCTTGGTCGAAAGCCAGTACGAATACACCGCCAGCGCCGTCATCTGCGGGCTATCGGCCGCAGGCGGCTTGCCGTTCATGCTGAACTGGAAGCAGCCCTGGATGCGCTCGGCATAGGTGTTGACCTTATCATTTTTCTTGCGGTAGGCGGGGTACATCGGGTACGCCCCCCACATCGGCGCGGAATGCGCCAGCCGCCCCTGGTCAAGGTGGCAGTTGCTGCAATTCATGCCGTTGCCCACAGCCTCGGGCATCAACCTGCGGGTGTCGACGAACAAGGCATGCCCCTCGCGTACCATCTTGCCAAAGGCATTGTCAGGCAACTCGCTTTCCGCTGGTGGCACGAACAGCGGCGCGGCCTGCACGCCAGGCACTTTCAACTGCGACTGGTCTTCCATGGCAATCTGGGCGGCGTGTACGCTGCCCATGGCCAGCAGCAGCAGGGCTGGAATCATTGGTTTCATGGCGTGACCTCCTGGCTGGCGAGACGGGCGAAGAACTCGGCAACGGCCTTGATCTCGTCATCGGTCATGGCCTTGGCCACACCGACCATCAGCTGGTTGGGGTCATTGCTGCGGGTGCCGTCACGCCAGGCGTTGAGCTGCGCCATCAGGTAACTCGCGGGCTGACCGGCCAAGGGCGGGAAATGCTCGCCAACCCCGCCACCGCCCGGGCCATGGCATTGCACGCAGCCAGGAATCTGCCGGCTCCAGTCGCCGTACAGGGCCATGCGAGTGGTGGGATCATCGGCGATCTGCTGGCGACGCAGGTCGCCGGCAGGGTCTGCCGGCAGGCTGGCCAGATAGGTGCTGACCGCCTTGATCTCATCCTCGGTCAGGGCCTTGGCAAGCGGCTCCATCACCGGCTGCTTGCGGCTGCCGCTGCGCCAGTCACGCAATTGCTTGCTGAGGTAAGCGGCCGGCAGCCCGGCCAGACGCGGGAAGCCGGCAGCGGCAATGCCTTTGCCGTCCGGGCCATGGCAACCCAGGCAAGCCATGGCGGCGGGGTTGGCCCCACCCTGGGTGAAGACTTTCTGGCCATCGGCGGCATGCGCCGTGGGCCAGGCCAGGATCAGCAGGCTGCCGACCAAGGCGCGACTCAACGGTGTCATCACGAATCTCCTTTTCTATTGTTATAAGCTTAGGCTTAAAACATATAAGCAAAAGGAGCGTAATCAGTTGCCCTGGATCAACTACCCGAAATGCATTGGGTGGCTGCGGTGCGCACGTCGCCCAGGCGCAGCGGGAAATTGTTCAGCCGCTCGTGCAGCTTGATGCTGCTGCCGCTGCCACGCTTGTCGATATCCACCAGCGCCGCCGGGCCGACGCCCGAACTGATTTTTTGCGGCACGATCAGCCGTAGGCCATCGCCACGCTGCTCTTCCACAAGCGGGTCCCGGGTATCGGCCAGCTTCTGCTTGACGCAATCGGCATACGCACGTGGGGACTTGCCCGAGATTACATCCAGCGTTTCATGCGACTGTTCCAATTCCGTAACACTCACACAGCCACCCAGCGTCATCGCCAACGCCGCCACCATCCACTTCATTTGCAGCACCTCTGCCTTCAAGAATCCGTTTCGACCACAGCCAGGCTGTTTTGCTCCCTGCTTTGGCAGATTTATCTACGCCTGGCGGAACAGCGCGGCAGTGTAACCCGACATCGTGGTATCTTTCGCCTTTGCAGAACCAATCCTTGCGGAGCATCACATGAAATTCGTACACCAGCGCGAGCACCTGAACGAGGACGATATCGTCGTCATCGAGTGCTCCCAGCGCTGCAATATCCGCCTGATGAACGACGCCAACTTCCGCAGCTTCAAGAATGGCGGTCGTCATACCTACCACGGTGGCCATTTCGACAAGTTCCCGGCGAAGATCACCGTGCCAAGCACCGGTTTCTGGAACATCACCATCGATACCGTGACCACCCGCCCGATCTCGGTTACCCGCAAGCCAACCTTGACCCACAAGATCAAGATCGTCCGTCGTTCATCGTCGAAACTCAGATAAGGCAACCATGACCCAGACCACCAAGTACGTCATCAAGTACAAGCTCGACGGCCAGCGCCGCTGGGACTTCGCGTTGATGCCCGACGCCTCCCTCGAACAAGCCCTGGAAGCCCTGCGCAAGATTCACGGCGAAGACGCCGAGAAGATCAGCGACATCCAGGTCAGCAAAGCCTTGTAAGCACCCGCCCCGCCGCACCGCTCGCCCGCGCAAGGAGAATCGCATGAGCCACTGGCCCGACCGCCGCATCCTCGACCTGCTGGGTATCGAGTTGCCCATTCTGCAGGCCCCCATGGCCGGTGCGACGGGCTCGGGCATGGCCACTGCCGTGGGCCTGGCGGGCGGTTTGGGCGCCCTGCCCTGCGCCATGCTCACGGCCGACCAGGTTCGCGCCGAGATCGCAGCCTTCCGCGCCGGCTGCCCGGGCCGCCCGTTGAACCTGAACTTCTTCTGCCACCAGCCGCCAGCGCCCGATGCCGAGCGCGATGCACGCTGGAAGCAGGCGCTACAGCCCTATTACAGCGAAGTGGGAGCCGACTTCACGGCGCCCACGCCGGTGTCCAACCGGGCGCCTTTCGACGAACAGAGCTGCCAGCTGGTCGAGCAACTGCGCCCGGAGGTGGTGAGCTTCCACTTCGGCCTGCCACATGCCGACCTGCTGCAACGGGTAAAGGCCAGTGGTGCCAAGGTGCTGTCCAGCGCCACAACCGTAGAGGAAGCCGTGTGGCTGGAGCATCACGGCTGTGATGCGATCATTGCCATGGGCTATGAGGCGGGCGGCCATCGCGGCATGTTCCTCAGCGACGATATCACCAGCCAGATCGGCACCTTCGCGCTGGTGCCACAGGTGGCCGATGCGGTCAGCGTGCCGGTGATTGCCGCCGGCGGCATTGCTGACCACCGCGGCCTGTTGGCGGCATTGGCCTTGGGGGCTTCGGCAGTGCAGATCGGAACGGCGTACCTGTTCTGCCCCGAGGCCAAGGTGTCGCCGGCGCATCGCCAGGCCCTGGACAGCGCACCTGCCAGCGACACGGCGCTGACCAACCTGTTCACCGGCCGACCGGCGCGTGGCATCAACAACCGCATCATGCGCGAGCTGGGGCCGATGAGCGATTTGGCCCCGCGCTTCCCGCTGGCCGGTGGGGCCTTGATGCCTTTGCGGGCGATTACGGATCCGCAGGGCAATAGCGATTTCAGCAACCTCTGGTCGGGGCAGGCGCTGCGGCTGGGCAGGCATATGCCGGCGGGTGAGTTGACCCGGGAGATTGCCGAAAAGGCGCTGGCAGTGATCGGCCGCCAGGCGTCTGCATAAGCAGGTTCGGCCTCTTCGCGGGCTTGCCCGCTCCCACAGGTCCACCACTGGTTTTGAATGCTGCGCAGTACTGTGGGAGCGGGCGAGCCCGCGAAGGGGCCGGACCTGGCCATGCATCATCCTGCCCCCTTCCCGGCCCATGGCCGATCGCTATATAGTTAAGGATATAACGATAAGCCCCAAGGAGCTGTCTTCATGCGTATCCGCCCGCCCCACTTGGCTGCCACTGCCCTGACCAGCCTGCTTGCCTTCAGCACTGCCTGGGCCGATGAAGTCCAGGTCGCGGTCGCAGCGAACTTCACAGCCCCTATCCAGGCCATTGCCAAGGACTTCGAGAAAGACACCGGCCACAAGCTGATCGCTGCCTATGGCGCCACCGGCCAGTTCTACGCACAAATCAAGAATGGCGCGCCGTTCGAGGTATTTCTCGCTGCCGACGACAGCACCCCCGCCAAGCTCGAGCAGGAAAACGCGATTGCCCCGGGCTCACGCTTCACCTACGCCATCGGCACCCTGGCGCTGTGGTCGGCCAAGCCCGGCTATGTCGACGCCAACGGCGAAGTGCTGAAGAACAACCAGTTCAAGCACCTGTCCATTGCCAACCCGAAAACCGCGCCCTACGGCCTGGCCGCCACACAGGTGCTGGACAAGCTGAAGCTGACCGAAGCCACCCGGCCCAAGCTGGTCGAAGGGCAGAACATTACCCAGGCGTTCCAGTTCGTATCCACCGGCAACGCCGAGCTGGGCTTTGTCGCCCTTTCGCAAATCTACAAGGACGGCAAGGTCGAAAGCGGTTCGGCCTGGATCGTTCCCTCGTCCCTGCACGAACCCATCCGCCAGGACGCGGTAATCCTCGAAAAAGGCAAGGACAACCCCGCCGCCAAGGCCCTGGTCGACTACCTGAAAGGCCCGAAAGCCGCGGCAGTGATCAAATCCTACGGTTATGAAATCTGATGCCACTGGATACCAGTGACCTGGGTGCCATCTGGCTGACCGTGAAACTGGCCAGCATGACCACCCTCATCCTGCTGATCGTCGGCACGCCCATCGCCTGGTGGCTGGCGCACACGCGCTCGTGGCTGCGCGGGCCGGTGGGCGCGGTAGTGGCCTTGCCGCTGGTGCTGCCACCCACGGTGATCGGCTTCTACCTGCTGATCGCCCTCGGCCCGCATGGCTGGCTGGGCCAGGCGACCCAGGCGCTGGGCCTGGGCAGCGTGGTGTTCAGCTTCACCGGCCTGGTGATCGGCTCGGTGATCTATTCCATGCCGTTCGTGGTCCAGCCGCTGCAGAATGCCTTCGGCGCCATTGGCCAGCGCCCGCTGGAAGTGGCCGCGACGCTGCGCGCCAGCCCCTGGGACACCTTCGTCCACGTGGTGCTGCCGTTGGCCCGTCCGGGCTTCATCACCGCCAGCATCCTCGGTTTCGCCCACACGGTGGGCGAGTTCGGCGTGGTGCTGATGATTGGCGGCAACATCCCCGACAAGACACGCGTGGTCTCGGTGCAGATCTTCGACCATGTCGAGGCCATGGCCTATTCGCAAGCGCACTGGCTGGCCGGTGCCATGCTGGTGTTCTCGTTCCTGGTGCTGCTCCTGCTTTACGCAGGACGCCGCGGC
Source organism: Pseudomonas sp. C5pp (assembly GCF_000814065.1). Classification (NCBI taxonomy): domain Bacteria; kingdom Pseudomonadati; phylum Pseudomonadota; class Gammaproteobacteria; order Pseudomonadales; family Pseudomonadaceae; genus Pseudomonas; species Pseudomonas sp. C5pp. The sequence continues at coordinate 38,355 of NZ_JWLN01000026.1, forward strand.
AAGGCTGGCTGGAGCTGAAATGAGCGCATCGATTGTGGCGCGCCTGCAACTGGCACGCGACGACTTCACCCTGGACGTAGACCTGCACCTGCCCGGCCGCGGCATCAGTGCGTTGTTCGGCCACTCCGGTTCTGGCAAGACCAGCTGCCTGCGTTGCCTGGCGGGGCTGGAACGGGCCGCCAGCGCCTACATCGAGGTCAACGGCGAAGTCTGGGAAGACAGCGCCCGCGGATTCTTCCTGGCACCACACCTGCGCCCGGTAGGCTACGTGTTCCAGGAGGCCAGCCTGTTCCCGCACCTGTCGGTACGCGGCAACCTGGAGTTCGGCTGGCGCCGGGTGGCCGCTGCCGAGCGCAAGGTCAGCCTAGACCTGGCCTGCCAGCTGCTGGGTATCGGCCACTTGCTGGCACGCCGGCCGGCGACCTTGTCCGGTGGCGAGGCGCAGCGGGTGGGCATTGCCCGCGCCCTGCTCAGCAGCCCGCGCCTGCTGTTGATGGACGAGCCACTGGCTGCACTCGACGGGCCGCGCAAACGCGAAATCCTGCCCTACCTGGAACGCCTGCACGACGAACTGGACATCCCGCTGGTATATGTCAGCCATGCCCAGGAAGAAGTGGCGCGGCTGGCCGACCACCTGGTGTTGCTGGAGCAAGGCCAGGCAGTGGCCAGCGGCCCGATCGGCGAAACCCTGGCCCGTCTCGACCTGTCGCTGGCCGAGGGCGAGGATGCCGGCGTGGTGTTCGAAGGCCTGGTGGTGGCACATGACGCGCACTACGACCTGCTCGACCTGCGCCTGCCCGGCAACGACGGGCCGCTGTTGCGTATCACCCACCCTGCCCAGGTGATGGGCAGCACCTTGCGGGTCAAGGTGCAGGCGCGTGACGTCAGCCTGGCCCTGGCAGCCGACAGCACTTCGAGCATTCTCAACCGCTTGCCGGTGCGCGTGCGCGAAAGCCGCCCGGCCGCCAACCCGGCCCATTTACTGGTCAGCCTGGATGCTGGCGGCAATGCCTTGCTCGCGCGCATCACCCGCTTCTCGGCAGACCAGCTCGACCTGCACCCGGGCCAGGTGCTGTTTGCCCAGATCAAGTCGGTGGCGCTGCTGGGCTGAGCATCGGCCCCATCGCTGGTGTCCATTGATCAGTGACCTGATCGAGGCCTGCCAACCATGCTTGACTGCCCCCTGCCGCGCACCCTGCACTACGTCGACGACAGCCAGCCGGGCCTGACCCGGCGGCGCTGGAGAGGGCGCTTCATCTACCTGGATGCCGACGGCCAGCGGGTGCGCGACAGCGATACCCTCGCCCGTATCGCTGCACTGGTAATCCCCCCTGCCTATACCGAGGTGTGGATCTGCGCCGACCCGCAGGGCCACCTGCAGGCGACAGGTCGCGATGCCCGTGGCCGCAAGCAATACCGCTACCACGCGCAGTGGCGCGAAATACGCGACCAGCACAAGTACGGGCGCATGCTGGCGTTTGCCCAGGCCCTGCCGAAATTGCGCGCACAGCTGCACGACCACCTTGCCCGGCCAGGCCTGGACCGGGAAAAGGTGATGGCGCTGGTGATCAGCCTGCTGGACCACACTCTGATCCGCATCGGCAATCAGCGCTACCTGCGTGACAACCAGTCCTATGGACTGACCACCCTGCGCAACCGCCATGTCGAGGTGAAGGGCAGCAGCATCCGCTTCCAGTTCCGCGGCAAGCGCGGCGTCGAGCACAACGTCAGCCTCAACGATCGGCGCCTGGCCAACCTGCTCAAGCGCTGCATGGAACTGCCCGGCCAAGCGTTGTTCCAGTACCTGGACGACGACGGCCAGCGTCATAGCGTCGGCTCCAGCGAGGTCAACCAGTTTCTGCAGCAGCTGACCGGTGCCGACTTCACCGCCAAGGATTACCGCACCTGGGCCGGTAGCAGCCTCGCCCTGGACCTGCTGAGGCCCTTGGCCTGGGAGCCCGAGAGCGAAGCCAAGCGCCAGGTCGCCGCCATCGTCCGCCAGGTAGCATCACGCCTGGGCAATACACCGGCAGTGTGCAGGCGCTGTTACATTCACCCGGCTGTACTTGAACACTATGCCCTGGGGCGCCTGGCCAACTTGCCGAAGAACCGTGTGCGCAAAGGCCTGGACCGTGAAGAAGTAGCCTTGCTGTTATTTCTTCAGGCACTCGAGGAACAGGATGACCATTAACCCGGTCTATTCAGACCATGATGCGAAGAAATTTCCCATTGGCCGCCAAGCCCCCTATTCTTGCCACCGAGCACCTTGGCCGACAAACCGCTGGCGGTTTGCTTCGGCACCTGCGACTGAAGACACGCAACAGAATTTGTCTGTCGGGGAATTACTATCCGCCGAAAGCGTCTTTAATGAGAAGGAAGAGGGACAAGCTCCCGCCGCCGTGGCAACTAGCCCGACGGACTTTTACATCACCAAGGAGAACTACATGCTGATACTCACCCGCAAGGTTGGCGAAAGCATCGTCATCAACGATGACATCAAAGTCACCATTCTGGGCGTCAAAGGGATGCAGGTGAGGATCGGTATCGATGCACCGAAAGACGTCCAGGTCCATCGAGAAGAGATTTTCAAGCGTATCCAGGCCGGCAGCCCGGCCCCGGAAAAGCACGACGACTCGCACTGAGCGACCTGCCTCAAGCCGCACGGACGCGCCTGATCGCCCCGCGCTTCAGGTGCCTAGCAGTTCGTGCACCTTGGCGATCATACAGTCCATGTCGAACGGTTTGTCGAACACCGCGGCGAACAGTTCCGGGCATCCCTGATTGGCCTGCGCGCCACTCATGAGGATGACCGGCAACTCGCTCAAGGCCGGGTCTTCACGCATCGAGCGCACAAGCTCCTCACCGTTGAGCAGTGGCATCATGTAGTCGGTGATGACCAGCTGAACGCGCTTTTCCTTCAGTGCCTCCAGCGCCTTGCAGCCGTTGCTCGCCTTTTCCACCAGAAAACCCTCGTCCTCCAGGGCAAAACCGAGGATGTCGGCAATCAGGTACTCGTCATCGACGATGAGGATGGTGTTCATCGCCCGCCCCGTCACCCGCTTCCCTGCGGCACCGGCGTTCCCGAAAGCACACCGCAAGCACCTTCGAACGCCTTGCGCAGGGTAATGCCCTGCGGCCCGATCAGCAGCTCGTGCAAGGCAGGGTCATGGTGGCTGTCACGCACCTTGAGGATCGACAGCATGCGCCGCAGCTGCGAATCCAGCTCGACGAAGCGCATCAGCATCAAGTTGTCGACGATGCTCGACAGGTCCGGGGCCGGGGCGCTGATTTCCGCGCCGAAAATGTCGCGCATTTCCCAGGTCAGCATCACGCTGACATCGCGCGCGCGCAGTTCGCCGACCAAGGCGCGGAAAAACGCATTGAGCCGCGCGGGGTCGATGGCCAGGCGGCTGAACGCCCCCAGGCTGTCGATCAGCACGCGCTTGCTGCCTTGCGCTTCGACCCGCTCGAGCAGGCGCGCACCGACCTGGTCCAGCAGGCCCTCGGTAGTCGGTTGCCAGCAAAGCTGCAGGATGCCAGCCTGCTCCATGGCTGCAAAATCGTAACCCAGCGACGCGGCCTTGATACGCAGGCGCTCCGGCGTTTCGTAAAAGCCGAAATGCAGCCCCGGCGCCTGCAGGCTGCTGGCACCGAGAAATGCCAGGCCCAATGACGTCTTGCCAATACCCGAGGGCCCGATCAGCAGGCTGACCGAGCCCGTGGCCAGGCCGCCACCGAGCATATCATCCAGGGTCGCCACCCCGCTGCCGATGCGCTCCAAGGTGGCGCTGCCCGCCTGGCTGGGGTGGCTGAACAGTGACTCCAGGCGCGGGTATACATGCATGCCGGTTTCATCGATGAGGCATTCATGGCGCCCCGACAACGCCGCACTGCCCCGCGTCTTGCGCAGCTGTATATGACGCACGGCGCGGCTGCCAAACAGTTGCTCGCCCAGTTCGATCACCCCGTCGACCATCGTGTGCTCCGGGCTACCCTCTTCCAGGCGGGCGCTGGTCAGCAGCAGCACGGTGCAGCCCGCAAAGGCCGCATGGCCCTGTAGTTCAGAGACGAATTTCTTGGTATCCAGCGCGGTTTCCGCACGCACCCGGGCATTTAGCACGCCATCGACGATCAGCAGGCTGGCCTGCTGGCGGGCGATTTCCTGACGCAGCAGCCGTACCACGGCGTCCAGGCCTTCCTGCTCCAGGGTATCGAAGGCACTGACGAACTGGATCGGATCACCGACCAGCGCCGGGTCGAAGAACTCCAGGGTCGCCAGGTACTGGAACAGCCGCTCGTGCGACTCGCTGAGCAACGTGGCCACCAGCACCCGGCCACCACCGCGCACATGCCCGCAGGCCAGCTGATTGGCGAGGATGGTCTTGCCAGCCCCCGGCGGGCCCTGAATGATGTAGGACGCGCCAGCCACCAGGCCACCCTGGAGCAACGCATCGAGCCCATCGATCCCCGTCACCAGCCGCCTGAGTGCCTGTGCCATGGTGTTCTACCTGTCGAGTTGGCTGTCCGTCTGGCCCTGATAGATTGGCAAGTAAAGCTGCATGCAAGTTCCCCGGCCGGGCTCACTGTCGACGCAAATGGCACCACCGCTCTGCCTGGCAAAACCATACACCTGGCTGAGGCCCAGGCCAGTCCCCTTGCCAAAGGGCTTGGTAGTGAAAAATGGTTCGAAGATCCGCGGCAGTACCGCTGGCGCGATGCCCTCGCCGCTGTCTTCGACCTCGAAACGCACAAACCCGCCGTGCAGGCCCTCCACCTCGCCGGTCAGTTCGACCACATCGACGGTCAAGCCGATCTGGCCCTGCCCCGTGATGGCATCGCGGGCATTGAACAACAGGTTGAGCAGGACCATCTGCAATTGCCCGGCATCCACCTCGATCAGGGGCAGGTCCGGTTGCAACAGCACCTTCAGGTCGATCGAACCAGGCAGCGCATGCTCCAGAAGACCACGGGTGGCAGTTACAAGGTGCGCCGGGGCGACGCAAGCCACATCAAGCTTGCGATGGCGGGCAAAGCTGAGCAGCTGCTGGGTCAGTTCGGTGCCCCGCTGCCCGGCATCGAGAATATGCTGCAGCATGCGCTGGGCGCGTGCCGGGTCCTGGGTGGCCAGCGCCAGGCGCGCCGAGCTGATGATGATGGTCAACATGTTGTTGAAATCATGCGCCAGGCCACCGGTCAACTGGCCCAGGGCCTCCAGCTTCTGTGCCTGGAACAGCTGGGCGCGCACCGCGTCCAGTTGCAGCGCCGACTCGCGGCGGTCGGTGATGTCCCGGGTCACCTTGGCCAGGCCGACAATCTGGCCCTGGTCATCGCGAATCACATCCAGGGCGGCCAGCGCCCAGAACTGCGTGCCATCCTTGCGTACGCGCCAGCCCTCATCCTGCGCCACGCCCTGCTCCAGCGCCTGGCGCAGCAAGCGCTCCGGGCGGCCCTCGGTGCAATCCTGCGGGGTGAAGAACAACGAGAAATGCTGGCCGATCACTTCATCGGCTCGGTACCCCTTGATACGTTGCGCGCCTGCGTTCCACGACACCACATGGCCGGAAGGATCGAGCATGTAAATGGCGTAATCCACCACCGACTGAACCAGCTGTTCATAGCGGTGGGCAGGCATGACAGGGTGATCGAGACGGTCAGCTGAAACCATGCGAACTCCACCGGCACAGCAGGAGGGAAAACATTGCGAGGTTCAACGCCCAGGCTCAACCAGCACAGGGCTGATGCGCCGAGGCATCGCCACTTTCAGCAGCCACAAGCCGACCAGCAGGATAAGCCCGCCACCGGCCAGGGCCATCAGCCGCTGCGGTTGAGAGTGTTCGGCATCGAACCCCAGCATCAGCAGATAACCGCCCAGGCTGATCAGGCTCAGGTAGAGAAATGCCGCCAGCACGACGACCAGCACGAACAAAAGTCGCCACAACAGCCGTGGGTGCACGATACGCTCGGAAGTATCGGACAGAGTCATCACCGCACACTCTTTGGATCCAATAAAAGGGCAACAGTGGCGTAATGACAGCAAGGTGTCAATTGCCCATTCGATCGACCCTTCATTCTGTTGATCATAGGCGCTGTGGTTGACTCAACTATAACAATGGGTTATAAAGCGCGCTTGATTGCGAGGCCCTTCTGCTTAGAAGCGAGCTGGTCGTTACGGCCCCTTCAAGCGTGCGAGTGTGGTGGAATTGGTATACACAGCAGACTTAAAATCTGTCGGCGTGAGCCTTGCGGGTTCGAGTCCCGCCACTCGCACCAAATTTCTTCGCAAAAGGCGCCCTCGCGGCGCCTTTTTGCTGCCCGCCTGCAAGGTGTTGCGCAGCTGCTAGAGTGGAGCTTGAACCCGTCCACTGGAACGCCGCCATGCGCTACTCCCTGTTCGATGGTCAACGCGACATCATTATCCTGATTGCCCGTGTGCTGCTGATGATCCTGTTCGTCTTGTCTGGCTGGGGCAAGCTGACCGGGTTCGAAGGCACGGTCGGCTACATGACTTCACTGGGCGCTCCTGCCCCCATGCTGGCAGCGGCAGTAGCCGTGCTCATGGAATTCGCCGTCGGCATACTGCTGATCCTCGGATTCTACACCCGGCCGCTGGCCTTCCTGTTTGCGTTGTTCGTACTGGGCACGGCGCTGCTGGGCCACCCGTTCTGGAACATGGTCGACCCTGAGCGCAGCGCCAACATGACCCAGTTCCTGAAAAACCTCAGCATCATGGGCGGCATGTTGTTACTGGCGGTTAGCGGCCCCGGGCGTTTTTCGGTGGACGGGCGCTGAGTCAGTCGTCTTCGCAGTCGTCGAACCAGGCTGGGTGATCACGCTCTTCTTCATCAAGGTCATCCAGCGTTTCTTCGTCTTCCTCGATGTCATCCTCGACGCCTCGGGCATCGGCTTCTTCTTCAGTGTCGTCGTAGAGGAATTCGTGATCAAGCAGGTGATCATGTTCGGGTTCGTGCAGGTCATCTTCGTCGCGCATGCTGACTCCTGGGCTGGTGGCAGGCCTGTATAGGCGGATCGGCTGCACAGGTCAATGCATTACCGCTTAATGCTGGGTTAACCGGCCGGACCCAAGCTGCAGGCTCTCCCTTCAAACGTTGCTTGCCCGCCATACCCGGCGGGCTTTTTTATTGCTGCCACTCCCCCTCCGTCCCGTGCAGTGAAATCACATGGAACCCGGCCCATGCTGGCCACCCTCGCAAGTGATGCAGGACCTTTGTTTTTTCAAGGAGAGCCTTCATGACTGTAAACATCGACACCTTGATCATTACCACGCCTGTACCTAAATCCGAAACCGACCCGGTCGCTCTTGAACTGACCGGCGCCCAGGCGCTGGCCACGCTACCCGACGTGGTTGCCCGCCTGGATGATGGCTCGGTGCGCCTGACCGCCCCGACCAAGGGCGCCTCCAGCAAAAGCACCCACCGCACCCGCTGTGAATGGAAGGAGCCCGTCTATTGGGCACTGAACAGCGCCGCCCAGCATCGCAACCACCAGACCATGGTCCTGGAGAAGGTCAACCTGGCGCAGAAAGTGGTGATCGCTCAGCTGCATGTCAAAGACGACGACAGCCCACCAATCAAGGTGTTCTGGAACAAGGCCAGAATAACCGTCGGATTCCGTAGCGAGTTCAACCAGATCAGTCCAGCCAACAGTACGGTACTGACTGACGTCCCTCTGGGGGCTCGCTTCGCCGTCACCATCGAGGTAACGCGGGCGGGTGCCTGCACGGTCAGCGCCAGCTGTGATGGCCGCACCAGCACGACCTCGGGGCTCCAGTTCAACGATACCTGGGCCACGCGAACACTGAACTTCCATGGCGGGGTGTACAACCAGGTGGACTACACCGATACCACGCCAGCCGAGGATGCTTCGGTGTGCGTCATCAGCCAGCTTGAGCTGAGCCATGCATGACAAGTCCATCACCTGAGCTTCACAAAATGCTGACATCCCGCTGGGCACACTGAACCTGCTCCCTATGTTCTTACAGCCCGCCGCATCGTTGCCGCGGGCTTTTCTTTTTGTGGCATGCACAGTGGCTCTGACCATGACCTGAGGCAGTTTTACCGTATCGGCCCAGGGCTATGCTTAGCCGGCGATAAGCAAGCCCATTCGGAACAGGATACGGAGGCTCGTATGAAAGCTGCTGTTGTTGCACCAGGCCGTCGCGTGGAAGTGGTGGAGAAAACCCTGCGCCCCCTCGAGCACGGTGAAGCGTTGCTGAAGATGCAATGCTGCGGTGTGTGCCACACCGACCTGCATGTGAAAAATGGCGACTTCGGTGACAAGACCGGTGTGGTGCTAGGTCACGAAGGCATCGGCGTGGTCCAGGCAGTAGGGCCAGGCGTCACCTCGCTCAAACCGGGCGACCGCGCCAGCGTGGCCTGGTTCTACCAGGGCTGCGGACATTGCGAGTATTGCAACAGCGGCAACGAAACCCTGTGCCGCGAAGTGAAGAACTCCGGCTACACCGTGGACGGCGGCATGGCCGAAGCCTGCATCGTCAAGGCCGACTACTCGGTCAAAGTGCCCGACGGGCTCGACTCCGCTGCCGCCAGCAGTATTACCTGCGCCGGCGTGACCACCTACAAGGCGGTGAAGATCTCCAACATCCGCCCCGGCCAATGGATCGCCATCTACGGCCTCGGCGGCCTGGGCAACCTTGCCCTGCAATATGCCAAGAACGTCTTCAACGCCAAAGTGATCGCCATCGACATCAATGAAGAGCAACTGCGCTTCGCCAGCGAGATGGGCGCTGACCTGGTCATCAACTCACGCACCGAGGATGCCGCCAAGGTCATACAGGCCAAGACCGGTGGTGCCCATGCCGCCGTGGTTACCGCCGTTGCCAAGGCCGCCTTCAACTCGGCCGTTGACGCCCTGCGTGCGGGTGGTCGCCTGGTTGCGGTCGGGCTGCCGTCGGAAGCCATGAACCTGAATATCCCTCGTCTGGTGCTGGACGGCATCGAAGTGATCGGCTCGCTGGTCGGTACCCGCCAGGACCTGCAGGAAGCTTTCCAGTTTGCGGCGGAAGGGAAAGTAGTGCCGAAGGTCACCCTGCGACCGATCGAGGATATCAACCAGATCTTCGATGAGATGCTGGAGGGCAAGATCAAAGGGCGGATGGTGATTCAGTTCGAGGGGTGATGACCCATGTGCGCTGGCTGTTGGTGCAGCGCACACTACTCTGAAATGGGCGCGCCTTAGGTCCTGGTTTCAGGTAAGCGCTATGCTTGATACACGATTTTATCCAAGTCGTGGTTTGTAGTCGGTTCGCAAGCAGAAGACTGGCTAGCACATCGGAGTGAACGTATGGGCATCCGCAGCTTGGCGAAAAACCTGCCACCCGACCCGGGCAATGACGGCTGGGTACTTGGATGGGGCGTACTGAGAGACCGGCATCCCTGGCATTTCGTCGATGTGTTTGCCGACCAGAAGGCCGCCAGGGCCGAGGCGGTGCGCCGCGGGGCTGGCTATGTTGTGGAGTTCGGCTCGCACCGCCTGGGATCGGATGAATTCGTTTGTGGGATATCCCCGCCTGAAGGCTAGCGTTTGAATGGGCGGAGCGGCGGGCGATGGATCCCAGGGCCGTAGGCGACAGACAGCTATCGACCCAGAGCGGAAATCTGTAAGCAGGGCCGCTTCGCGGCCCATCGCCGGCAAGCGCGGCTCCCACAGGTACAGCGCATGCCTGAAGGCTGGTGATATTCCTGTGGGAGCCGGCTTGCCGGCGATGAGGCCGGTACTGACTACAGAGCTTTGGATCAGTGTCCGCCGTGGGTCGAAAGCAGCCTTTCAGCAAAGGTATGAAACCAACAACATAGATCTGACTAGTCGACAGGGCCGGCATGCCCTGGTCGGCGTTACCCCTTGGTCAGATCAACCAATGGCGTCTGCCGCACCTCGGTTTCGCGCCCACCTTGTATCTCGCCAACCTGCTTCAAGGCCTTGTCCACTGCCACCTTGTCCGCCAACAAGCTGTAGCTGATGTGGAACTGCCTGTGTTCCTTCGGCCCGATTGTCGGCACTAGGTTCAGTGGCCGCTGGTAACGGCGGTTGTAGGAAAAACTCGTCCCCGGCTCGAGCCCGGTCACATAACCCTGGCCTTGTGTATCGGTATTTTTCCACAGGGAAAATACAGGCAATGTCCGAGTATTGAAGCCGACCGAAACGCCCAGCTTGCCAGCCTTGTCATGCAACACAGTCAACGTATTGCCCTGGTCATCGGCATACGGCACCACGTTGTAAACCGTTTCGTCATAGTCCTTGGTCGGCGCTCGGTAGGTTTGCCAGTCGGGCAGATCTGCCCTTGCCTTGTCGTTGAATGGCGACACCTGTTTCACTGGCGCGGCAAAACGAGCGCCCTGCTCCAGAAACGGGGTGCTGAAGTTACTGTGATAAAGCGCCTGGTATTCCTTCGGATAGTCACCGTTGTTGGTCAAGGTGTCGTTGAGGGCGAACTTCACGCTGCCGGGTTCGGTGACCAGTTCGGTCACGACGGAGAAGTCGACTTTCTTGAATGCCTGCTCTTTCAGTACACCACGCAAGGTAATGGCGTAAGGGGGCTTCTCATCAATGTGCAGGGTGACTTGGTTCGCAGGAATGTTGGCAGCCCGACCGTGCAGGGTCAGCAGTTCGCCGTTGTCGATGCCAGGGTGGCCGACCCATTCGTAACCGCAGCGGGTGACCAGCTCATTGAAACCTTCCAGCCAGCCCAGGCCATTGCGCCCGTTGAGGTCGATGACGGACGGGTTGACCACTTCCTTGACCGGCGAATCCCAGCCCATGCGCACATTGCCGACCGACGCCTGCAAGACGTTCATTCCACGGGTCGGCACGACCGAAAGTTTCATCGTACCGTTATCGATGTCGACGATGCTGACACCCTCTTGCCGACCGCCGTGCAAGGTGCGCAAGGTAACGCTGAAGGGCTTGTCGGTTTTTACACCAAGTTGCTGGCTGGTGATCTGCCAGTTCTGGGCGGCTTTGTCGGTGTCGAGCAGAACGTAATCCCAGGCCATGGTGTTGGAAGCCGCAGTCAGGGCGCCAAGTGCAACGAAGAATTTGAGGAGGGGCATAACAGGTTGCCTTTCTTGGAGTTGTTCCCCTTTATAGACACGAAGAAACGTTTCAGCAAGCTAGCCAAGCGATGCTTTCGAGTGGCACGGGTTTCTTTAGCTATTTTCGGGGAGTAGCCTCGACACAGTGAATCTTTCGAGCCCGATCAGGTTATCAACCTTGTGAAGGCATCAGAGAAACAGAAAAACTGCACAACTCGATAGAATTTTCATTGCCATGCCAGACGGTTTCCCTGATTTGCCCTCGCTGAACGCGTTGCGTGTTTTTGAAGTGGTGGCTCGCCGCTTGAACTTCCGTTTGGCTGCCGAGGAACTGGGTGTGACCCAGGCGGCAGTTGCCCAGCAGATACGCGGGCTGGAAGCAAGCCTGGATCTGCGTTTGTTTGAACGCCTACCCCGCGGTTTGGCGTTGACTGATGCAGGCCTGGGCTATAGCGGGAGCATTCGAAGTGCACTGGCCATGATCGACGAGGCAACACGCCTGCTTCGGCCACAGACTTCTCACCTGACAGTCAGCGTTACACCTACCTTCGCCTCAAAATGGCTGATTCCCAGGCTCGGCAATTTTGCGCAGAGTCATCCAGACATCGATTTGCGTGTGCTGGCAACCGATCGGCTGTCGCACTTCAGCACCGATGGTGTGGATATCGCTGTCCGTTATGGCAAGCCCGAGTTCGGAGCGGGCTTGAATAGCGAACTGCTGATGGAGCAGCTAATCGTTGCGGTGGCCAGCCCAAAGCTGTTCGAAGGCAGCGAAATACCTGCAAGCTTTGCGCAATTGCAGGATTTCGTCATGTTGCACGACGCCCATAATTTCTGGCCTCAGTTCCTTGCAGAGCTGTTCCCACAACACATGCAGCCCACAGCCAGAAACCTGCGTTTCAATCAGACCTCATTAGCCATTGAAGCGGCAATCAGCGGCCAGGGCATTGCCCTGGCCAGCCCTGCGTTCGTCGGTGATGACATTGCCGCAGGCCGGCTGATGCAGGTTTTTAGCCAGCAACTCAGGATCGACAAGTCGTTTTATCTGGTCTGGCCACGCAAGATGAAACAGCCGGACTCGTTGAGCGTGGTCCAACGCTGGCTCAAGCAACAAGCTGCCGATAGTTAATCTATCGTAATAGTGAAGTTTAGCTGTCTCCCTCACCAATGGGGCTGCTGCTAAGGTGAATGCACCTGAAAAATCAGCATTGAGAGATTGGAGGCAGCATGTCAGTAGAAAAAGTTGCGATTATCACGGCAGGTGGCAGCGGCATGGGCGCTGCGGCAGCACGACGCCTGGCCGCCGAAGGCTTCAAGGTTGGGATTCTCTCCTCTTCGGGCAAGGGCGAGGCGTTGGCTGCCGAACTCGGCGGTATTGGTGTAACCGGTAGCAACCAGTCGGTTGAAGACCTGCAACGCCTGGTCGACGCTGTCGTGGAGAAGTGGGGCCGTATCGATGTGCTGGTCAATAGCGCCGGCCATGGTCCACGCGCGCCAATCCTGGAAATCAGCGACGAGGATTGGCACAAGGGCATGGATACTTACCTGCTCAATGTCATTCGCCCGACTCGGCTGGTGACGCCTTACATGCAGCGTCAGAAGAGCGGAGTGATCATCAACATCTCCACTGCCTGGGCGTTCGAACCCAGCGAACTGTTCCCGACTTCTGCGGTATTCCGCTCGGGCCTTGCCGCGTTCACTAAGATCTTCGCCGACAATTTCGCCGGCGATAACGTGCGAATCAACAACGTCCTCCCTGGCTGGATCGACAGCTTGCCGAGCACCGAGCAACGCCGCGACAGCGTGCCGCTCAAGCGCTACGGCACCAGCGAAGAAATCGCTGCGACCATTGCGTTCCTTGCTAGCGAAGGCGCGGCCTACATCACCGGGCAGAACATCAGGGTCGATGGCGGCGTAACACGCAGCATTTGATCGTCCGTGGCCGCAGCATTGCTGCGGCCCTCGTTTCATGGAACATGGTTATTTCATGCTGGACGATCTGTTTCAGACCATATGGGCGCAACTGGCGATCCCGGTCGGCCCCGTGCGCAACCCTTATCGGCTCATGCAACTGTCCACCTTGGACGAGCAAGGATGGCCCGCCTCCAGAACAGTTGTGCTGCGAGATGCCGATGCCCGTGCAGGCGCGCTGTACTTTTACGCGGACAGGCGCTCGGCAAAATGCACGCAGATTGCCGTTGATCCACGCGTTGCACTAACGGCACTGAGCCCTTGCGGCCTGACCCAGGTGCGCATGGAGGGGCTTGCCACCCTGGTCGAGGATATCGAGTATCGACGACGCTGCTGGTCGGCGGCGCGTGACAAGACACAGGCATTGTTCCGTCATGGCGCTGTGCCGGGGCAGGTGATTGAAAGCCCTGAAGTAGCCTACGAACGCATCCAGGGCGGTTTCGAGCACTTCGCAATCCTATGCATCGAGCCGCGAACGCTGGAGTGGTTGGATCTCACACGACCCGTTCAGCAACGAGCTCGCTTCCTGCGCCATGAAGGATTGTGGCAATCCTCCTGGCTGGCTCCCTGAGGCAGGCTTCTCGTACAGAACATGCAAACAGGAGTAATTGATGAAAGGTTACTGGATCATTCTGGGGACTGCTGTTACCGACACGCAGGCGCAGCAGGAATATGTCCGGTTGTGGGCGCCAATCGCCGAGCAGTATGGCGCCAGGCTCAAGGTTCTCGATTCGACAGCGCTGGTCGAGTCGCATACCAGCACGCGGGCGCTAGCGGTCGAGTTCGACAGTTATGCCCAGGCCAAAGCGTGCTATGCCGATCCCGCCTATTCGGAAGCAAAGGCGATGGCATTACGCGCCTATCGTCGTGAGTTGATCATTGTTGAGGGGGATTTAGGCTGATGAAGGGTCGAGCGCTGATACGGCCGCCATGGGGCGATAGCGGCCCGCATCGTTCCCCTTTCTCGACGCTAATGGAGGAGGCTCCAGCAGAACTGAAGGCCCATAACGAAAAACCCCGCAGACTGTCATCTGCGGGGTTTTGAATTGTGGAGGCCGCCAGGGACACTTGGGACATGCAATTTTCTTCGGATGTCCCCGGATTGTCCCAAATGACGAGAGTCAGCAAAATCCGCAGGCATGAAAAAAGCCCCGCAACCTCAATGGCTGCGGGGCTTTCGAATGGTGGAGGCCGAGGTCGGAATCGAACCGGCGTAGACGGATTTGCAATCCGGAGCATAACCACTTTGCTACTCGGCCTCAAAGGTCGGATCTAGCAGCTTGCGCTTCGCTATCTCCTTGAAACGCTGAACCTTTTTCAAAGTTTGCTGCGTTTCGATGGGCGCCATTATGTCTTCATTCCTTTAACCTTGCAACCCCCTGAACGAAAAAAAATTTCAACGGGTTCAAGGTGTTAGCGCAGGCGGCCGAGTTTACTCCACAAGCCCACCACTGTGTTCTCCACGGTGCCACTGGCAGCCATGCCGATTCGCTCCTGCAGGCTCTTGCGTTCGGCGTAGTGCAGGTGGAACAGGTTGGCGTTGCGCGCGCGTTCGCTGAGGTACTCGTCGCTGGTCTGCAGCTCGTCCACCAGCTTGCGGTTGAGTGCAGCGACGCCCAGCCAGACTTCGCCGGTGGCCACTTCGTCGATGTGCAGCTGCGGGCGATAGCGGGCAACGAAGTCCTTGAACAGCTGATGGGTGATGTCCAGGTCTTCCTGGAACTTCTCCCGGCCCTTCTCGGTGTTCTCGCCGAACACAGTTAGGGTGCGCTTGTATTCACCGGCGGTCAGCACTTCGAAATCGATGTCGTGCTTCTTCAGCAGGCGGTTGACGTTGGGCAGCTGCGCCACCACGCCAATGGAACCCAATACGGCGAACGGTGCGCTGACGATCTTCTCGCCGATACAGGCCATCATGTACCCGCCACTGGCGGCTACCTTGTCGATGCACACGGTCAACGGGATGCCGGCTTGGCGAATGCGCGCCAGCTGCGATGCGGCCAGGCCGTAGCTGTGCACCAGGCCACCACCGCTTTCAAGGCGTAGCACCACCTCGTCGCGCGGGGTGGCGAGGGTGAGCAGCGCGGTGATTTCGTTGCGCAGGCTTTCGGTGGCAGAAGCTTTGATGTCGCCATCGAAATCCAGCACGAAGACCCGGCCCTTTTCCTCGGCCTTGCCCTTCTTCTGCCGCTTTTCCGCCTTGGCCTGCTGCTTGCGCAGGGCCTTGAGCTGGGCCTTGTCGAGCAGGCCGGATTCCAGGCGCTCGCGCAGGTCCTTGTAGAACTCGTTCAGGCGGGTGACCTGCAATTGCCCACCCGACTTGCGCCGCCCCTTGCCGCGCAGCCCGGCGATGGCCGACAGCACTATCAGGATGGCGATGACCAGGGTGGCGGTTTTGGCGAGAAAGCTTGCGTATTCAGCAAGAAACTCCACGTTGACTCCTTAAAGACTTGCGCCACTACGGCGCGTAACTGTAGCAAGCATACCGTTGCGCCTGAGGTGCTGCCAGCCGCGGTAAACGCTGGCAACATCTTTCAAACAACCTTTTCAAACGCTTGTATGTTTTTTCGTTGACAGCCCGTGTGCCG
This sequence comes from Pseudomonas sp. C5pp, assembly GCF_000814065.1. Classification (NCBI taxonomy): domain Bacteria; kingdom Pseudomonadati; phylum Pseudomonadota; class Gammaproteobacteria; order Pseudomonadales; family Pseudomonadaceae; genus Pseudomonas; species Pseudomonas sp. C5pp. Next base: position 53,983 of record NZ_JWLN01000026.1, read on the forward strand.
CATCCTAACCTCGCAGCAACCTCCAACAGGCCGGAACCTTTCGTGGGCAACCTCTACCTGATCCGACATGGCCAAGCCTCCTTCGGCGCCGATGACTACGATGTCCTCTCGCCCGTGGGTGTGCGCCAGAGCCAGGCCCTGGGTGAGCACCTGGCACAGCTCGGTGTAAGGCTGGACCGCTGCGTGGCAGGCGACCTGCGCCGCCAGCAGGATACCGCGCGCCTGGCCCTGGATGCATTGCACGCCAATGGCTGCCCGGTGCCGGCTGTTGAGACCGATGCAGCATTCAATGAGTTCGATGCCGATGGTGTGATCCGCGCCTTGTTGCCCGGGCTGCTGCCTCAGGAGCCCGACGCCCTGCACGTCCTGCGCAATGGCGCGCAGCACCGCAGCGAGTTCCAGCGCCTGTTCGCACTGATGGTGCAGCGTTGGCACGATGGCGAACATGCCGACGATGGCCTGGAGACCTGGCAGGCGTTCACCGCCCGCGTGCAAGGCGGCCTGCAGCGCGTACTGGATGCCGCCGGCAGCGGTGACAATATCGCCATATTCACCTCGGGCGGTACCATTGCCGCCCTGCTCCACCTGGTTACCTGTATTACCCCCGGCCAGGCGTTCGCCCTGAACTGGCAGATCATCAACACGTCGCTCAGCCAACTGAAGTTCCGCGGCCGCGACGTGGCACTGTCTTCCTTCAACAGCCAGGCCCATGTGCAGCTGTTGAGGGAGCCGGAGCTTGTCACCTATCGATGAGCCCGGCTTGTTGTGTCCCTGCGGGGACGTGTAAATCACTCTATAAGGAATGCGCCATGACCTCCGTAGCTGATGCCGTCAAAAAGATGCAAGAGAAGTTCAACCCATCCGCTGCCGCCGGCCTGGACCTGGTGTTCGGCTTCAACATCACCGACGAAGACAAGCACTACGCACTGATCGTCAAGGACGGCACCTGCGACCTGCAGGAAGGCGAAAACCCGGATGCCAACTGCACCCTGGTGATGGACAGCGAAACCCTGAAGGGTATCGTCAGCGGCGAAACCGACGGCATGCAGGCATTCATGGGCGGCAAGCTGCGCGTTGAAGGCGACATGATGCTGTCGATGAAGCTCAGCGAGCTGTTCCCGTCCTGAGGGCTGGAAATAGCGGATGATCGAAAAACCGAAGCCTGACCGGCTTCGGTTTTTTTTTGCCCGCCTGTTCGGGCCCTGTCGCTTCATCAAGGCAGTTGATCAGACAGCAACACCCCCACCTATATGGCATCTGGCACGCTTGTCCCATCCCCGGCGGACCATTAGATTAGCCAATAGTCCTTGCGATCGAGAATAAGGAAAACGCATGACACTCACCGACCAGTCCACCCAGGTACGCCCCGGCGAAGAACTCGACGCGGCTGTCATCGACCCTTACCTCAAAGCCAACATCCGCGGCCTGGATGGCCTGCCGAGCATCAGCCAGTTCCCTGGCGGCGCCTCCAACCTTACCTACCTGGTCAGCTACCCGGGCCGCGACTTCGTGCTGCGCCGTCCACCGTTCGGGCAGAAGGCTAAGTCGGCCCACGACATGGGCCGCGAGTTTCGCATCCTCAACCAGCTGAACAGCGGCTTCCCCTACTGCCCCAAGGCCTATGTGCACTGCACCGATAGCAGCCTGATCGGCGGAGAGTTCTATGTGATGGAGCGGGTCAAGGGCGTTATCCTGCGCTCGGACATCCCGGCCGAGCTGGGCCTCGACGCCAACCGCACCGAGGCCCTGTGCAAGAGCTTCATCGACCGCCTGGTGGAACTGCACCAGGTGGACTACAACGCCTGCGGCCTGGCCGACCTGGGCAAACCGGAAGGCTATGTGCAGCGCCAGATCGAGGGCTGGACCAGCCGCTATGAAAAGGCCCTGACCCCCGACGCCCCGCGCTGGGAACAGGTGACTGCCTGGCTGCACGAGAAAATGCCCGCCGACCACCCGAGGCCCGGCATCGTGCACAACGACTACCGTTTCGACAACGTGATCCTCGATGCCGACAACCCCATGCGCATCATCGGCGTGCTGGACTGGGAAATGGCCACCTTGGGCGACCCGCTGATGGACCTGGGCAACAGCCTGGCCTACTGGATCGAGGCCGACGACCCGGCGCCGGTGCAGCTGATGCGTCGCCAGCCGAGCAACGCGCCGGGCATGCTCACCCGCCGCCAGTTCGTCGATTACTACGCCGAGCGCGCCGGCATCCGCCTGGACAACTTCGATTACTACTATTGCTACGGCCTGTTCCGCCTGGCCGGCATCGTCCAGCAGATTTACTACCGCTATTACCACGGCCAGACCCAGGACAAGCGCTTCGCCCAGTTCATCCACATGAACCGCTTGCTGGAGCAGATGACCTTGCAGGTCATCGCCAAGTCCAGCCTCTGAGCCCCGACCTAGACGACGGATAACAAGGAAAACAGCATGTCCAAGACCCACCTGTTCGACCTCGACGGCAAGATTGCCTTCGTTTCCGGCGCCAGCCGTGGCATCGGCGAGGCCATCGCCCACCTGTTGGCCCAGCAAGGTGCCCATGTGATTGTGTCCAGCCGCAAGCTCGACGGTTGCCAGCAGGTGGCTGATGCCATCATCGCCGCCGGTGGCAAGGCAACGGCGGTGGCCTGCCACATCGGTGAACTGGAGCAGATCCAGCAGGTGTTTGCCGGCATCCGCGAACAATTCGGGCGGCTGGACATCCTGGTCAACAATGCGGCGACCAACCCGCAGTTCTGCAACGTGCTGGATACCGACCCAGGGGCTTTCCAGAAGACCGTGGACGTGAACATCCGGGGCTACTTCTTCATGTCGGTCGAGGCCGGCAAGCTGATGCGCGAGCAAGGTGGCGGCAGCATCATCAACGTGGCGTCGATCAACGGGGTTTCACCCGGCCTGTTCCAGGGCATCTACTCGGTGACCAAGGCGGCAGTCATCAACATGACCAAGGTGTTCGCCAAGGAGTGCGCGCAGTTCGGGATCCGCTGCAACGCCCTGCTGCCAGGCCTGACCGACACCAAGTTCGCCTCGGCACTGGTGAAGAACGACGCCATCCTCAACGCCGCGCTGCAGCAGATCCCGCTCAAGCGCGTGGCCGACCCCAAGGAAATGGCCGGCGCCGTGTTGTACCTGGCCAGCGATGCTTCCAGCTACACCACCGGTACCGCACTCAATGTCGACGGTGGCTACCTGTCCTGATCAGGCTTTTACTGCAACCAGGGTGTAGCTCAGGGGCAGGCGTGCGGGCTGCTCGCGCAGGCGATATTCACCGTCGTCGCCCTTGACCATCTGCCCCGGCAGCGCCTCCCAGGGGATGCTCTGGTGCTCGACCAGGGCGGTCAGTTGCAGGCCGTGGGCCAGCAAGGCGCTGATCACCTCGCCCAAGCCGTGGTTCCACTCGTGGGTTTCGATGTGGGAAAGACGCTGATCGGTTTCGACGTAGGTCTGGTCGTTGTGCCACACCGTCGGCTCTTCGTGTTCGAAATACGGGTATTCGAGTTGCAGGCGGTCCTGGTGGTCTTCGTTGACTGCCATCAGCATCGGGTGCCCGTCGCGCAGGAACAACCGCCCACCCGGCTTCAGCAGGGCCGCGACAGTACGCGCCCACGGCTCGATGCGAGGCAGCCAGCAGAGCGCGCCGATGCCGGTGTAGACCAGGTCGAACGTGCCGGCCGGCAACACCTTGTCGGCGGCGTAGACGTCGGACTCGACATACGCGATGGGTGCCGCACAGCGCTGGGCCAACGCACGCGCCTCGGCCAGCGAAGCCGCGGAATAGTCCAGGCCACAGACCTTGGCACCAAGGCGCGCCAGCGAGAGGGTATCGGTACCGATGTGGCACTGCAGGTGGACGGCGTTGAGCCCGTCGATATTGCCAAGCAATGGCAGGTCGAAGCGTACGGTTTCGGAAAGGTGTTCGGGATGCTGGACGAGCCGTTCGACTTCGTAGTCGTTGGAAGCAGCGTGCAGCGGGGCACGTTCATCCCAGCTGGCGCGGTTGAGTTGCAGTGAGCGGTCCATGGTGTCTTCCTTGATTCGTGGGGGCTCATGCTAGCCTCCACCAATCTCCCTGCGACAGGACAGCCTTGCTGAAAATTGTAAAGCTGGTGCGGTCACTGTGGGAGCGGGCGTGCCCGCGAAGAAACAACGCGGTGGCTGGCACCGGCTACGCCGGTGTTCGCGGGCGCGCCCGCTCCCACCCGACCACACAGAGCCCCTGCCAAGTCAACCAGCCGTTACAGGCAGGTCGCCGCCGCCGCCCGGCGCTGCAGGGCCACACCGTCGTTCTTCTGCGCGTAGTAATCCACCCGCGCCCCACCCACCTGCGGGTACACGTCCACGAACGCCTCGGCCTCACGGGTATACACGGTGAAGCCACCTTGCTTGCGTGGTTCGAGATAACCACTGGCGTCGTCGCCGAATACCTTCTCTTCCTGCCAGCTGAACTGGATGCACTGGGCCACCAGTTCCGGCGCCTTGTGCGAGTCGAGCTGCGCGGTCGGCTTGCCGCCTCGGGCCGTTTCCATGGTCGCAGAAGCACAACCGACCAGCATCAACGCCGCGGCCATCGGCAGAATCGCACGCATGTTCCATCCTCAGGATAAAAAAGAAGGCGACTCTAGCACTGGCAAGCATCGCGAGTGAATTGTCGCGCTCAGGTGGCTGTCGCAGATAAGGCATTCCGTCACAAGGAGATAACCATGAAACTGCACCACCTGCTGTTCGCCGTCCTTGCCAGCCTGCCCCTGGCTGCCACCGCAGCCCCCTCCAGCGAAGAAAGCGTCACCGCACCAGAAACCCACAACCGCGAGCTCAAGGTCGGCGACAAGGCACCCGACCAGTACAAACGCGATGACCAGGCTATCAAGGACTGGAAAGCCAAGGGCCTGCCAGCACCGGAAAAGGAAAGCCACTGGGTAGACATGGGTGGGCGCTACGTGCTGGTGCAGATCACCAACGGTGTGGTGCTGGCGATCCAGTCAGCCCGCTGATTCAACACTCTTCACTCCCGCCGCTCTCGCTGGCACGACAATTTTTTGCCTGCCAGCGAAACCAAATGGATCCTTTCCAGTCTCAGGAGGTGTGCCGTAAACCATTGCGGATCAAGGACCTATATCGTGATGACCCGTCTTGCAAGCCTTTCGCTGATTGCTGTTGTCCTGCTGACTGCCGGGTGCCATAGCCATCGCTACCATGACGACGACGATGGCTGGCGTGACCGTGACCGTGACCATCGCCACCACCATCGGCATGACCGCGACGACGATGATGACGACTATCGTCGATATCGTGGTGACCGCTACTACCGCTGAAACGTCTTTTTCAACCCTGGCCCGCCGCCCATTGCGCGGCACCTTAACCTGATGATTCCTTTGAGGTTCGTATCATGCGTCTGACTCTGCCTTCCCTTGCCCTCGGCCTGCTGCTGTGCCAGGGCGCTTTCGCCGGTGACGGTACCGCCGCCATTGGCGGTGGCCTGGGTGGTGTTCTGGGTAACGTTGTCGGTCAACAGATCGGCGGCAAAACGGGGGCGGCCATCGGCGCCGGCCTCGGCGGCGCAGCCGGCAGTGCGGTAGGTGCACGCAAGGGCAACCGTACCGAAGCCGCCATTGGCGGTGGCCTGGGCTCGGCGGGCGGTTCGCTGCTGGGCGGCGCGGTGGGCGGCAAGACCGGCTCCACCGTGGGTGCCGGCCTGGGTGGTGCGGCCGGTGGTGCCATCGGCAACCACCTGGGCGACAACAACGGCAAGCACCACCGTCACCGTCACTGATTCCAGTGACAAAGGGGCCGCACAGCGGCCCCTTTTGTTTTGCAAACCCTGCAGTACATCAACACCCCCTTCAGCACAATCCGGCACACTGGCTGCTACTGTCTATCGTGCCCCCGTGTGAAGGAACACCCCCTCCCCATGAACCAAGAGCTGCTATGGGTCCTTGGCCTGCTGGCCATCGTCATCACCCTGTTCGTCATCAACCGCCCACGCATGGACGTGGTCGCGCTACTGGTGATCCTCGCCCTGCCGCTGTCGGGCATCCTCACCGTGGAGCAGGCGCTGGCCGGTTTCAGTGACCCCAACGTGGTGTTGATCGCCGCCTTGTTCGTGATCGGTGAAGGCCTGGTGCGCACCGGCATTGCCTACCGTATCGGCGAATGGATGAGCGAGCGGGCCGGCAACAGCGAGGCGCGCCTGCTGGTGTTGCTTATGGTAGCCGTGGCGGGGCTGGGTTCGATGATGAGCTCCACCGGCGTGGTGGCCATTTTCATTCCGGTGGTGCTGAGCATCGCTGCACGCCTGCAGCTTTCGCCCGCCCGCCTGATGATGCCGCTGGCTTTCGCCGGCCTGATCAGCGGCATGCTCAGCCTGGTGGCCACCCCCCCCAACGTGGTTGTACACAGCGAGCTGGTACGCCATGGCGAAGCAGGCTTCAGCTTCTTCAGCTTCACCCCGTTCGGCCTGGTGGTGCTGGTGCTGGGCATCGGCTACATGCTGCTGACCCGGCACTGGCTGAATGGCGAAGTGCGCAAGGACGGCCGCGTGGAAAGCCGCCGCACCCTGCTGGACCTGGTGCTGGACTACAAACTCAATGGCCGTGAACGGCGCCTGCGCATCCGCCCCCATTCACCGCTGATCGGTCATACCCTGGGCGAGCTGGAGCTGCGCACCCGGCATGGCGCCAACGTGATCGGCATCGAGCGCCAGCACAAGTTCACCACGCGGGTGATCGCCGCCGACTCCAGCACCGTGCTGCACCAGGGCGATGTGCTGCTGCTCGACCTGTTCGCCAACCGCGACGACCTGCGCAGCCTGTGCCAGACCATGCAGCTGGAGCCGCTGCACTTCAAGGCGGCCTACTTCATCGACCAGTCCCAGGAGCTGGGCATGGCCGAGGTATTGCTGCCACCGGGTTCGAAACTGCTCGGCAAGAGCATCCTCGAACTGGCCTTCCGCACGCGCTTCGACCTCAACGTTGTCGGATTGCGCCGCGAGCAGGTGGCGATCGAAGAACAGCTGGTGGAAGAAAAGCTGCGCCTGGGCGACACCCTGCTGGTAGTCGGCCCGTGGAAAGCCGTGCGCCAGTTGCAAAGCAAGCCCAAGGACTTCCTGGTACTGAGCCTGCCCGCGGAAATCGACCTGGTCGCGCCCGCCCGCACCCGCGCACCACAGGCGTTGCTGAGCCTGGCGGTGATGGTCGGGCTGATGGTCAGCGGCGCGGTCCCCAATGTCATTGCCGCGCTGATCGGCTGCCTGCTGATGGGCGCAGGCCGCTGCATCGACATGAACAGCGCCTACCGGGCCATCCACTGGCAAAGCCTGGTGCTGATCGTCGGTATGCTGCCCTTTGCCCAGGCGCTGCAGAAAACCGGCGGCATCGACCTGGCAGTGGGCGGCCTGGTCAGCGTGCTGGGCGGTGCCGGCCCCAGTGCCATCCTTGCCTGCCTGTTCGCGGTCACGGCGGTGATCGGCCTGTTCATCTCCAACACGGCCACTGCGGTACTGATGGCCCCCGTGGCCGTCAGCACCGCCACGCAGCTGGGCATGTCGCCCTACCCTTTTGCCATGACCGTGGCACTGGCTGCCTCGGCGGCCTTCATGACGCCGGTGTCATCGCCGGTGAACACCCTGGTACTTGGCCCGGGGCAATACCGCTTCGCTGACTTTGTCAAAGTTGGCGTGCCGTTCACCATACTGGTGATGCTGGTGACCGTGTTGATGGTGCCGTGGTTCTTCGGGCTGTAGGGTTTGGCTACGAATGAAGGCGATTTGGCATTATCTCGACCGATCGCGGCAGATTGACATCAAGTCCCCTGACGAAACACACTTATGCGCAATTGCCCCAGGTGGTTCAAGCCGTTGTCCTGGATTTCGTTTCCGCCTTGCCGGTCGAGCCCATGGTTTTTCCAGCCCAATCGCGCTTGTTGCACTACGTCGTTCTACTCGGCCTGACCTTCGCCCTGACCCTGGGCGGCATCCTGGCCCGCCCGATCGAATCCCTGTCGCTGTTCTGGCCGGTCAATGCGGTCCTGGCTGGGGTGCTACTGCGCTACCCCCGCCAAGCCACGCTGACGGGCTTTACCCTGGTCTGGCTGGCCATGGTCGGCGCCGACCTGCTGTGCGGCAGCGCCTGGGTGCCTGCCCTGTGGTTCAACCTGTGCAACCTGGGCGTGGTGGTCACCCTCTGGCTGATGCTCTCGCGCTTGCCACGCCTGCACCGACGGATGCGTACTCCCCACGGCGTCCTCAGCGTGTTCGGCGCCAGTGCCGCCGGGGCAATAGTGGCTGCCAGCATGGCGGCGGCAGTGGCCGCGCCGTGGTTCGAACAGTCGTTGCGCGCTACCTGGCTGGCCTGGTTCAGTGAACAGTTCTCGACCAGCGTGCTGGTGCTGCCAGTGCTGCTGACAGCCCCTTCGGCACGAGCGCTGGTGCGCGGTGGCGCCCAGGCCATCCGCCTGGCGCCGTTGCTGGTGCTGCTGGCCTCGCTGGCGTTCAGCATTGCCTTCGGCGGCCCCGGGGCCATTGCCTTCCCGATTGCCGCGCTGCTGTGGTGCGCCTGGACTTACTCACCGTTCCTGGTTTCTCTGCTGACACTCACCGCTGGCAGCACGCTGATCGTGGCGGTGGCGCAAAACCTCATGCATTTCAGCGTGCCGCAAAGCGAGCCCGGAGTGACCACACTGATGTCGGCGCGCCTGGGCATCGCCATGCTGGTGCTCGGGCCGCTGGTGGTGGCCTGCGTCAGCCAGGCCAACCGCAGCCTGATGGCCCGCCTGGCGCATCAGGCCAGCATCGACCACCTCACAGGTGTGCTCACCCGCAGCGCCTTCACCCGCCGCGCCAACGCGCTGCTGGAAAGCCGCCAGCAACACGCCCAGGCGCTGCCGCTGACCCTGATGATGCTAGACATCGACCACTTCAAGTCGATCAATGATGTCCATGGCCATGCGGTCGGTGACCAGGTGCTGCGCCAGTTCGCCAGCACCCTGCAGGACCAGTTGCACGATGGTGAACTGTTCGCTCGCCTGGGCGGCGAGGAATTTGTCGTGATCCTACCGGGCCTAGCGCCAGATCGGGCCAAGTTCACTGCCGAGCGCCTGCGCCGTGCGGTGCAGGACCTGCATGTGATGCAGGCCGGCCAGTCCCTGCAGATCACCGTCAGTATCGGCCTGGCCGGTTGTGCCACCGACATGCCGGCCCCCACCCTTGATGAACTGCTGGCACGCGCCGACCAGGCGCTGTACCGGGCCAAGGCCCATGGCCGCAATCGCGTCGAACAGGCCGAGCCACAACGCCAGGCGATGTGAACTAGCCACCCAGCAGGTCCCACGTCAACTTGGCGATCAGCACGCACAAGAGCACCAGGAACAACCCACGCACAAAGCCCGCGCCCTTGCGCACCGCCAGCCAGGTACCGGTCAGCGCGCCGAGGATGTTGCACACCGCCATGGGCAAGGCGATGGCGTACAGCACATTGCCTGATGGTACGAAGAACACCAGCGCCGCCAGGTTGGTGGCGATGTTCACCACCTTGGCCGACGCCGAGGCGTGCAGGAAGTCCAAGGCGAAGAAGCGGATGAACAGGAAGATCAGGAAGCTGCCGGTACCCGGCCCGAACAGGCCATCGTAAAAGCCGATCGCACCACCGATCAGTACCGCCAGGCACTGCTCCTTGCGGCCGATCCTTGTGGGTTTGTGCAGCGTGCCGAAGTCCTTCTTGCAGAAGGTGTAGATGGCCATCAGCACAATCAGCACCAGCACCGCCGGGCGCATCACGCTGGGCGGCACCAGCGACACCGTGGCGGCACCGGCGAACGACATTACGAACGCACTGAGCGCTGCCGGCACGATCAATCCCCAGTCCAGCGTCACCCTGCGGATGAACGAACGCGCAGCGAAGGCCGTGCCACACACCGACGCCAGCTTGTTGCTACCGAGCAGTGCCGCCGGTTGCGCGGTGGGCAGCACGTTGAACAAGGCCGGAATCTGGATCAGCCCACCGCCACCCACGGCGGCGTCGATCAGCCCAGCGGCGAAGGCGAACACGGAAAGCACAGCGATATCCATCATGACGCGGTTCCAGGCAGTTAAGACGCCTGCAAGGCTAATCAAAGTGCCGCGCTTGTGTTGAAATGCCATATTGCGAAAACTGCAACGAGGAGCAGGCAATGGCGTTGGACATGCTGCGGGAAATACAGGCGTTCGTCAGCGTGGCGCACAAGCGCAGCTTCGTCGCCGCCGCCCGCGCCCTGGGGCGCTCACCCAGCGCGGTTACCCGCGCGGTGCAAACCCTGGAAGACAACGCCGGGAGCAAACTGCTCAACCGCAACGCCAATGCCGTGACCCTGACCGAAGCCGGCGAGCGCCTGCTGCCACACGCCGAACGCTTGCTGGATGTGCAACGTGATGCCGCCGACGAACTGGCCGCGCTCAGCGGCAGTGCACAAGGCTGGATTCGCTTCGCCGTGCCGCAGGTACTGGGTGAACATGTACTGCCCCAGGTGCTTGCCGAGTTTTCCCGCTGCCACCCCCGGGTAACCCTGGATGTGCAGTACAGCGACGAGGCCCTGGACCCGCTGCAAGGCAAGTTCGATTTCGTGGTGCGCGGTGCCTTCCCGCAGTCGAGCGAGCTGATCGGCTACCCACTGTGGGATTACCAGCGCCACCTGTATGCAAGCCCTGAATACCTGGCCCTGGCCGGCACGCCACAACAACCCGAGGACCTCGAAGGCCACGCGCTGATCCTGCACACCGCCCCGCGCATCCTCAAGGCCTGGCACTTCTGCCGCGACGGCCAGATCACCAGCCTGCGCCCCAGGCCCAGGCTGCGCCTGGACTCAGGTGACGCGGTGTACCACAGCACCTTGGCCGGCGCCGGTATCGCCCGCCTGGCCGCCTGGGTCGGCGAAGCACAGGTCAAGGCCGGGCGGCTGGTGCGGGTATGCCCGCAGTACCGCCTGACCTCCAGCAACGGCCAGGACCCGCAGATGCATGCCGTGTACCCCGCCGGCGAGCTGCCGGCGCGGGTACGCGACCTGCTGGCAGCCCTGCGCCGCGCCGGCCTGGCCTACTGAAACAACGCCCCGAAACGGCTGTTCAATTTCTGCTCAATTTAACAGAGCCCGCCGCGGGCTTGGCTTGCAGCACTTTATCCACAGACCTACCCACGTTTTTTGTGGACAGTTTTCCCAGTGCAAAGAATGACTTATCGTACAAATCGGTAGGGTGAATCGGCCAACAACGAAGAGGAATGGGCCCGCCCGAAGGACAGGCAGGCCGCGAGGGATATCGGTGGTGAACGTCAGCTTGGCGGAATGGTGCCAAGAATACCGATCAGAATGGTCAGCAGCAGAAAACCACCCAGGAATAGCGCGAGCTTGCCCATTGGAACCTCTACAAGTGTGATGCGGGAATGGGCATATTGTCGGGCTTGGGCTGATACCGTTACAGATTCAGGTTTATGGAAAAAAAGCGGATCAGATGTGAGACACCGGTGCTTTTGTGGGAGCGGCCTTGCGTCGCGAAAGGGCCGCAGGGCGGCCCCGGCACTCTTGAGGGATGCAAATATGGGGCCGCTGCGCGCCCCTTTCGCGACACAAGGCGCCGCTCCCATAGAACTGCACATAACTCATTGAATTAGCAGGGGCCCTGTGGGAGCGGCTTCAGCCGCGAACACCGGCGCAGCCGGTGCCATGCACCGCGTTGGATTCTGCGCGGCTAAAGCCGCTCCCACCGGGTACGCGGATTGCTTGCAATTTCAGTTATCTACGCGACAGCGCAGCCCAAAGGGCTGGGCCATCTCCCACAAGAGCAGCGCATCTGGCCCGTACGCGTGACAGCAATTTTTGTAGTCATCCACGCTGTGCTAGGGTCAAGCGCTCGAACCTGCCCAGGAGTGCCATCCCTTCATGACCGCTTTCGCGACCAACGCTGCCTTGTTGTTGATCGACCTACAGATTGGCATCCACCACCCGCGCCTGGGCCGGCGCAACAACCCTGAGGCCGAACTGCGTATAGGCGATCTGCTGGCTGCGTGGCGTCGGTCAGGACGCCCGGTGATCCATGTGCGCCACCTGTCCCGCTCGGTAGACTCGGTGTTCTGGCCGGGCCAGTCCGGTTGCGAATTCCAGCCCGCATTTACCCCTCTGGCCAGCGAAACCGTGTTCGACAAACATGTGCCCGATGCCTTCGCCAACTCCGGCCTGGAGCGCTGGCTGCATGCGCGCAGCATCAACGCACTGGTCATCGCCGGGGTAATTACCAACAACTCCGTGGAATCCACCGCACGCTCGGCGGACAATCTCGGTTTTGATGTGGTGGTGGTGGAAGATGCCTGCTTCACCTTTGACCAGCACGACCTGCAAGGCCGGCTTTGGCCGGCGGAGGATGTACATGCGCTGTCGTTGAGCAACCTGGCTCTGGATTACGCGCGCATCCTGCGCACGGAGCAGGTTCTGATTGCTGACTCGCTTCAGGTCAACCGCTGAAGCTTCTGCGCAGGCAACCAGCCAACTCGTCATTGCCATGGCGGCGACACCAGACCCAGCCATTGAGCGGGCGCACCATCTGCACCTGCTCTTGGCGAAGCGGATGGGCGCACATGCCCGATGTCTACCCGCCACTCGACCACCACCCTGCCACACCGTTTCAGCCACTGCTCGCCTGTACCCTGCTGCCACCTGGCCTGCTGACGGCGGACATCACCACGGCTGCAGCACAGCAGCCCCAGCCAGCCGCTACAGCGGCGGATGACTTCAACCCGCTTAACAACTTGCCGCAGGAAGCGCCTCAGACATTCACCTAGGCGGTGGTGGATGCGGACCACCTGTAGCGCGCGGGGCGGCAATTGCTACATAAGGTTTCGAAAAGCACTGCAGCCTCTGGATCAATCCGCCTTGAGGGCTTGCATTGCCAAACACCTATCATCGCCACCTACCATGCGGGCTCAGGAGGGTTTGAAAGACATGATTTGAAACGCTGCCTGTAGGATCTTTTACCGTGCAATGTAGGAAGAATCTATGTAGTGGGATTTGCCTGTATGAAACATCAGTTTCTCCAGCAAATTCGAACTGCTACGGTCCAGTTTTCCTACAGCGGCACGGAAGCCTTCAGCATGAGAAAAGCATGGATCCGTTCAATACCTCGGCCCTGAAACTACAGAAGAATTTGCTTAACCTGCGCCTTGAGCGTGACCGCCTGAGAAGGGAGGGCAAGGACAAGGAGGCGGACGAACTTGCGGCACCGATCGAGCGGATAGAGGCAGCTATTCGTCAATTACCGGATGACATGAAGCCAGTGACCCTGCAATAAAACCTGCGGGAGCGGGCATGCCCGCGAAGAATGCAAAGCGGTGTATGCCTCCGGCTGCGCCGGTGTTCGCGGCTGATGCCGCTCCCACAGATACAGTGCAGACCTCAAGCTTTATGCAATCTCTGCAGAATATTACCCACCTCCGCGCTGCGCCACGGATTGTGAACATCAACGTCCGCGGTTTTGTAGGTGACGGGATCTACCTCTTCTACTAGGATGACCACGCCTGCATCAAACGCCTGCAGGGCACTGATGTGGAGCATTTCGAGATCTAGTAGAACACCGGGCACAAGGATCGGCTCATGCGCCTGGGACTAACCTGTATCCAGGTCTGGGTGCTGCTGGCGTGGAACGCCTATCCAGTCTGATTTGCCCCGCATTTCGTAGCCACATTACATCTATCGGGATCACCCGTGTCACGTATCAAAAAGCTAGGTGTTTTTATCATTCTGCTCGTAGGTTCCGGCTATGCATCTGTCGAATGGAAGAGGCACGCAGACTTTGAAAAGACTGGGGAGGACCTAGTCCGCCAGCTGGGCTCACAAATCGTTACCAATCTTGGGCAGATGAATGCCACTTGCAGGTCCGTGGCCAGAATCGACTCGGTCGCCCTTGATACTGACGGATTGCTTGGCATGAAGGGATCCGCCGTTCTTTACATTACCGGGAAGAACGACAGCGTTATTTCCATTGACTACCGTATGGAAACGTTGGGAGACAAGGTTTGGGTCCAGCCTACGGATCAGATTTCCGCGCAGTTGTCAGTAATGCAATTTGGCTTAAGAGGCTGCGGCTAGCGCTCAGTAGCAAGCGAGGAGCCCGCCTCGGCGGGCTTTTTCGTGCCTGTAAGAATGGGATGAAGCCAGTTAAGTTGGAGCCTTGGCGAAACCGACCAAGCAAGAAGTATCGGAAGCGCCTAAACAAACGATACCCACGGATGGTCCCATGGATGGTTTCCTATGCCCCAAAAACGCAAAAAGCCCTGAATAATCAGGGCTTTGAATATGGCGGAAGCGTAGAGATTCGAACTCTAGGATAGTTGCCCATCGACGGTTTTCAAGACCGTTGCCTTAAACCACTCGGCCACGCTTCCAGCTCGTTTTGCGGCCGCCATAATACCGTAATGAAACAAGCTGTCAAACTCTCTGTGTCGCGGGTTGCGGGAGCTCTGATAGACTCCTAGCATCTGAACGTTTGAAAACCACAGGTTTACCAAGGAGTGTCGCCATGCGCGAACAGGATTACGCCGTACACCACGGCCAGCAGGTCGAGCAGCAGGAGATCAGCAAGGTCCTGCGCAACACATACAGCCTGCTGGCGCTCACCCTCGCCTTCAGCGGTGTCATGGCCTTCGTGGCCCAGCAGATGCGCGTCGGCTACCCGAACGTGTTCGTGGTGCTGATCGGCTTCTACGGGTTGTTCTTCCTTACCAACAAGCTTCGTGATTCGGCCTGGGGGCTGGTGTCCACCTTCGCCCTCACCGGTTTCATGGGCTTTATCCTCGGCCCCATCCTCAACCGTTACCTGGGCATGGCCGGTGGCGCCGAGGTGGTCAGCTCGGCATTTGCCATGACTGCCCTGGTGTTCGGCGGCCTGTCGGCTTATGTGCTGATTACCCGCAAGGACATGAGCTTCCTCAGCGGCTTCATCACTGCGGGCTTCTTTGTCCTGCTGGGTGCTGTCGTGGCCAGCTTCTTCTTCCAGATCAGCGGCCTGCAACTGGCGATCAGCGCTGGCTTCGTGCTGTTCTCGTCGGTCTGCATCCTGTTCCAGACCAGCGCGATCATTCATGGTGGCGAGCGTAACTACATCATGGCGACCATCAGCCTATATGTGTCGATCTACAACCTGTTTGTCAGCCTGCTACAGCTGTTTGGCATCATGGGTCGTGATGACTGATTGATTGCTGCAAGAGAAAGCCCGCTTCGGCGGGCTTTTTTGTGGGAGCGGGTTCACCCGCGAACACCGGCGCAGCCGGTGCCAGGCACCGCGTTGGTTTCTTCGCGGGTGAACCCGCTCCCACTGGGTCCGCGCAGGATTCAGGCCAAAAGCACCAATAATTGACCATAAAGTCAGATAAACGGGCAAATAGCCGTCGATCATGCCGCCATCGTGCTTTGCTCTACCCCAATTCGCCATCACCCCGTAGAATGCGCTCCTTTTTTCTTCCGGGGCAGCTTTTCGCAATGAGCTCACACGAACACAGCCCAGGCGCGGCGGCGCCTGCCAATGAACTGGTGCTTGGTCTGGAGGACAAGCCACGGCTGTTGATCGGCCTGCTGGCAGCACTGCAGCACCTATTGGCGATCATCGTGCCCATCGTCACTCCTGGCCTGCTGATTTGCCAGGCTCTGGGTGTTTCGGCACGAGATACCAACCTGATCGTCTCCATGTCACTGGTAATCTCGGGTATCGCCACTTTCGTCCAGTGCAAGCGCTTCGGGCCATTCGGTGCCGGGCTGCTGATCGTCCAGGGCACCAGCTTCAACTTCGTCGGCCCGCTGATCGCCGGCGGAGCGCTCATGGTCAAGCAAGGCACCCCGGTTGAAGGCGTCATGGCAGCCATCTTTGGCGTAGTAATCGCTGGCTCGTTCGTCGAGATGGGCGTGTCGCGCATCCTGCCCTTCGTCAAACGCCTGATTACCCCGCTGGTAACCGGCATCGTGGTGCTGATGATCGGCCTGACCCTGATCAAGGTCGGCCTGATCAGCATGGGTGGCGGCTTCGGCGCCATGGCCAATGGCACCTTCGCCAATGGCGAGAACCTGCTGCTGTCGGGCGTGGTGCTGGCGATCATCGTCATCCTCAACCGCATCCCGGTGGTGTGGATGCGCAGCTGCGCCATCGTTATCGCCCTGGCGGTCGGTTATGCGCTGGCCGGCTACCTGGGCCGCCTGGATTTCACCGGCATGCACGAAGCCGCGCTGTTCCAAGTGCCGACGCCGCTGCACTTCGGCCTGGGTTTCTCCTGGGCACTGTTCATCCCGATGCTGGTGATCTACCTGGTAACTTCGCTGGAAGCCATCGGTGACGTCACCGCCACTAGCAAGGTGTCTCGCCAGCCGGTCGAAGGGCCAGTGTGGATGCAGCGGATCAAGGGCGGTGTGCTGGTGAACGGGGCCAACTCGCTGCTGGCCGGTTTGTTCAACACCTTCCCGAGCTCGATCTTTGCCCAGAACAATGGCGTGATTCAGCTGACCGGGATCGCCAGCCGCCATATCGGTATGTGGATTGCCGTGATGCTGGTGCTGCTGGGGCTGTTCCCGAGCGTTGCCGGGGTGATCCAGGCGGTGCCGGAGCCGGTGCTGGGCGGTGCGGCCATGGTCATGTTCGGGGCGGTTGCGGCTTCGGGGATCAATATCCTGGCCAGCACTCGCCTGGACCGTCGTGCCCTGCTGATCATTGCTGTATCGCTGGCCCTGGGCCTGGGTGTGGCGCAGGTACCGGAGTTCCTGGCGCACATGCCGGCGGCGATTCGCAATGTGCTGGAGTCGGGCGTGGCTACCGGGGGTATCTGTGCCCTGGTGTTGAACTGGTTCTTGCCGGAGAGCAAGGAACAGGTTTGAGCCTGGAGCCCTTCTGTCAGGGCCATGGGGCTGCTATGCAGCCCATCGCGACGCAAGGCCGCTCCTACACGAGGCCGCGTAAACCTGAAGATTGGTGCAAGACAGAAAGCCCGCCCCGCCATGCACAAGCGGGCGCGGGCTTTTTTGCTTTATCATGGCACCATTCCTTTTGCATGAGTTATCCATGAAATTCGCTATCGCGGTGTTCTCCCCGGCCCATGCGCCCTCCTCGCGGCGCGCCCTGCGCTACGCCGAGGCGGTGCTGGCCGGCGGGCATGAGATTGCCCGGTTGTTTTTCTACCAGGACGGGGTACACAGTGCCTCGGCCAACGTGGTCGCTCCCCAGGACGAGCTGGATGTTGCCGGCCAATGGCGCGCCTTCATTGCAGCCAACCAGCTGGACGCAGTGGTGTGCATCGCCGCTGCCCTGCGCCGTGGCGTGCTCGACGAGGCCGAGGCCAACCGCTACCAGCGGCCGGCCGTGAACCTGCCCAAGCCTTGGGAGCTGTCGGGGCTTGGCCAGCTGCATGAGGCGGCGCAAGTTGCCGATCGCCTTGTCTGCTTCGGAGGCGACTGAAATGGCCAAATCCTTGTTGATCATCAGCCGCCAGGCGCCCTGGAACGGCCCATCGGCCCGTGAAGCACTGGACATCGCCCTGGCTGGCGGCGCGTTCGATCTGCCGCTGGGCATGCTGTTCCTCGATGACGGCGTGTTCCAGCTCGCCGCAGACCAGCAGCCCACCGCCGTGCAACAGAAGAACCTGGCCGCCAACTTGCAGGCGCTGCCAATGTTCGGCGTCGAGGACCTGTTCGCCTGCAGCCACAGCCTCACTCGCCGCGGCCTGGAAGCCGACACTCTGGCGCTGCCGGTGCAAGTGCTGGACGACGCGGCCCTGACCGCACTGATCGCCCGTTTCGACCAGGTGGTAACGCTCTGATGACGACCCTGCATGTAATTGCCCACTCCCCGTTTGGCGACGAGCGCCTGGCCACCTGCCTGCGCCTGCTCGGCACCGACGACGCCCTGCTGCTGTGCGGCGATGCTGTATATGCCCTGCGCAGCGGCAGCGAACCGCACCGCCAGCTGCAAGCCGCCGGCCTGGCCCAGCGCCTGTTCGCCCTGGAAGAAGACGTGCAGGCCCGCGCGGTCGGCAACGAGCTGGCCAAGGCCGTGGACTACGCCGGGTTCGTCGAACTGTCGCTGCATTACGACAAGGTCAACAGCTGGCTATGAATACCCTCAACGTTGGCGATCAGGCGATCGCCCTGGACAAGGACGGTTTCCTGGTCGACCTGCAAGACTGGTCGCATGCCGCCGCCGAGGCTTTGGCCGCGCGCGAGGGCATCCCTTTGACGGCGGACCACTGGGAAATCCTCGAACTGCTGCGCCAGTTCTACCAGGAATTCCAGCTGTCCCCGGCCACGCGCCCGCTGATCAAGTACACGGCCCTCAAACTGGGCCCGGACAAGGGCAACAGCCCTCACCTCAACCGCCTGTTCAACGGCACTCCCGCCAAACTCGCCGCCAAGCTGGCGGGCCTGCCCAAGCCGACCAACTGCATATGACAGAACCTCGCCCGCTTACCCTGGAAACCCCTGCCGAACACCCGTTCGCCGAGTTCGTGCGCATTCTTGGCAAAGGCAAGCGCGGCGCGCGTGGCCTGACCCGTGAAGAAGCCCGCACGGCCATGACCCTGCTGCTGGAAGGCAAGGTCGAAGATGCCCAGCTCGGTGCCTTCCTCATGCTGCTGCGGCACAAGGAAGAAAGCGCCGAAGAACTGGCCGGCTTCACCGAGGCCCTGCGCGCCCACTTGCAGTCGCCGCGCATCGCCGTGGACCTGGACTGGCCCACCTACGCCGGCAAGAAGCGCCACCTACCCTGGTACCTGCTGGCTGCCAAATGCCTGGCCAACAATGGCGTGCGCATCCTCATGCACGGTGGCGGTGCACATACCGCCGGGCGCATGTACACCGAGCAGTTGCTGTCCTTGCTGGAAATTCCGTTGTGCCGTGACTGGGCTGCGGTCAGCCGGGCCCTGGGCCAGCAACGCCTGGCCTTCTTCCCGCTGCAGGACTGGGCGCCGCAGTTGCAGCGCATGATCGACCTGCGCAACACCCTGGGCCTGCGTTCGCCCATCCATTCGCTGGCCCGGGTGCTCAACCCGCTGGCTGCGCGTTGTGGCCTGCAGAGCATCTTCCACCCCGGCTACCAGGCAGTACACCGCGAGGCCAGCCGCCTGCTGGGCGACCATGCCGTGGTAATCAAGGGTGATGGCGGCGAGATCGAGGTCAACCCCGATGTCATCAGCCATCTGTACGGCACCACCGCCGGCAAAGCCTGGGACGAGGAATGGCCTGCGCTGAGCGAACGCCGCCACGTGAAGCCGCCAAGCCTGCAGCCCGAGCAATTGCTGGCGGTCTGGCGCGGCGAGGCCGAGGACAGCTACGGTGAAATGGCCGTGGTCGCGACCATCGCCCTTGCCCTGCGCGGCCTGGGCCAAGACCGTGAGCAGGCTTTCGCCACGGCACGCGGTTACTGGGGCGCACGCAACCAATCTAATAACTAGATAGTAAGAGTGCAGTCTTTGCGCTAGTTATTCGAACGTTTTTCCCTAGACTGGGCTCCAACGACAAACAACTTTGTTCCGAGGAGCTCACCATGGGCCTTTTGATCGACGGCCGCTGGCATGACCAGTGGTATGAAAACGGCAAGGACGGCACGTTCAAACGCGAAAACGCCCAACGCCGCAATCAGCTGCCCGCTCCCGAAGCTGGCCGTTACCACCTGTACGTCTCGCTGGCCTGCCCATGGGCGCACCGCACCCTGATCTTCCGTGCCCTCAAGGGCCTGGAGCCACTGATCGACGTGTCGGTGGTCAGCTGGCTGATGCAGGACCATGGCTGGACTTTCGACCAGCAGCAAGGTTCCAGCGGCGACCACCTCGACGCGCTACAGTACCTCCACCAGCGC
This sequence comes from Pseudomonas sp. C5pp, assembly GCF_000814065.1. Lineage (NCBI taxonomy): Bacteria > Pseudomonadati > Pseudomonadota > Gammaproteobacteria > Pseudomonadales > Pseudomonadaceae > Pseudomonas > Pseudomonas sp. C5pp. Next base: position 73,829 of record NZ_JWLN01000026.1, read on the forward strand.
TACACCCAGGATGACCCGCACTACACTGGCCGCGTGACTGTACCGGTGCTGTGGGACAAGAAAGAGAAACGCATCGTCAACAACGAGTCGTCGGAGATCATCCGCATCTTCAACAGCGCGTTCAACGAACTGACCGGCAATACACTGGACCTGTATCCAGAGCCGCTGCGCCCGACCATCGAGGCACTGAACGAGCGCATCTACCCAGCAGTGAACAACGGCGTGTATCGCGCAGGCTTTGCCACTACGCAGGAAGCCTACGAGGCTGCGTTTGACGAAGTGTTCAACGAACTGGACTACCTGGAAGACTTGCTGAGCCGCAACCGCTACCTGGCCGGGGAATACCTGACCGAGGCCGATGTGCGACTGTTCACCACCCTGGTGCGCTTCGATGCGGTGTACCACGGGCACTTCAAGTGCAACCTGCGCCGCCTGAGCGATTATCACAACCTGTCGAACTGGCTGCGTGAGCTGTACCAGTGGCCGGGGGTGGCGGGCACAGTGGACATGGAGCATATCCAGAAGCATTACTACATGAGCCACAAGACCATCAACCCGAACGGGATCGTGCCCAAGGGGCCACTGCAGGACTTCAATCTGCCGCATGATCGGGAGCGGTTGGCAGGCAAGGGGATTTGGCAGGCTTGAGATTGCAGGGGCTGCTTTGCAGCCCGTTCGCAGCACAAGGCTGCTCCTACAGGAAACGCGACCCCCTGTAGGAGCAGCCTTGTGCTGCGAACGGGCCGCAAAGCGGCCCCAACGATTTCAGCTGTTCTGCGAACCTTCGAACCAGGCCAGCTTGTCACGCAACTGCACCACCTCCCCGACAATCACCAGGGTCGGCGCATGCACTTCATGCTGCGCCACCAGGTCCGGCAAGTCCGCCAGGGTGCCGGTGAACACCCGCTGATTACGCGTAGTCCCCTGCTGCACCAGCGCCGCAGGGGTACTGGCCGCGCGGCCATGGCGAATCAGCTCGGCACAGATGGTCGGCAACCCCACCAAGCCCATGTAGAACACCAGGGTCTGCGCCGGCGCTACCAGGTCATGCCACGGCAGATTGCTGGTGCCATCCTTCAGGTGCCCGGTCACGAAACGCACCGATTGTGCATAGTCGCGGTGAGTCAGCGGAATCCCGCCATAGGCGGAACAACCGCTGGCTGCGGTAATGCCCGGCACCACCTGGAACGGGATGCCGTGCTCGGCCAGCTCTTCGATCTCTTCGCCGCCCCGGCCGAAGATGAACGGGTCGCCGCCCTTCAGGCGCAGCACACGCTTGCCCTGCCGGGCCAGGTGGACCAGCAGGCGGTTGATCTGGTCCTGAGGCACGGCATGGTCGGCGCGACGCTTGCCCACGTAGATACGCTCGGCATCACGTCGGCACATCTCGATAATCGCCGGTGCCACCAGGCGGTCGTACAGCACCACGTCGGCCTGCTGCATCAGGCGCAAGGCGCGGAAGGTCAGCAAGTCCGGATCGCCCGGGCCAGCCCCCACCAGGTACACCTCACCGCCCTGCTGCACCGGTGCACCGTCGACCATCGCCTGCAACAGGCGCTCGGCCTCGGCGCCCTGCCCGGCCAGCTGACGCTCGGCAATCGGCCCCTGGAACACGGTTTCCCAGAAGCCTCGGCGCTGGTTGACGTCCGGGTACAAGGCCTTGACCTTGTCGCGGAAGCGTGCGGCCAGGCCGGCCAGTTCGCCGTAGGCGGACGGGATCCAGGCCTCCAGCTTGGCGCGAATCAAACGCGCCAGCACCGGAGCATCACCGCCACTGGACACCGCAACCACCAACGGCGAACGGTCGACGATCGCCGGGAAGATCACCGTGCACAGGGCCGGCGCATCCACCACGTTGACCGGCAGGCTGAGGGCCTGCGCATCCGCCGACACCTGGGCATTGAGCCCGGGGTCGTCGGTGGCCGCAATCACCAGCCGGCAACCGACCAGGTCGGCTGCCTGATAGCCGCGCACCAGCACCTCGCCGCCACCTTCCCGGGCCAGCGCGGCCAACTGGCCGTCGACATCCGGTGCCACCACGCGCAGCGCGGCGCCAGCATCGGCCAGCAGGCGCGCCTTGCGCAAGGCGATCTCACCGCCGCCAACGACCAGCACGCGGCCGCCCTGCAGCTTGTGGAACAGCGGCAGGTAATCCATTTAGCGGATGACCTCGACGCCGCCCATGTAAGGCTTCAGCACTTCCGGCACACGGATGGAACCGTCGGCCTGCTGGTAGTTTTCCAGTACGGCAACCAAGGTACGGCCTACGGCCAGGCCGGAGCCGTTGAGGGTGTGCACCAGCTCTGGCTTGCCGGTTTCCGGGTTACGCCAGCGGGCCTGCATGCGGCGCGCCTGGAAGTCGCCGCAGTTGGAGCACGAGCTGATTTCGCGGTACTTGTCCTGGCTTGGTACCCACACTTCCAGGTCGTAGGTCTTCACCGCGCCAAAGCCCATGTCGCCGGTGCACAGGGCCAGCACGCGGTACGGCAGCTCCAGCAGCTGCAGCACGCGCTCGGCGTTGGCAGTCAGGCCTTCCAGGGCTTCCATCGACTTGGACGGCTCGACCACCTGCACCATCTCGACCTTGTCGAACTGGTGCTGGCGGATCATGCCGCGGGTGTCACGGCCGGAAGCACCGGCTTCGCTGCGGAAGCACGGGGTGTGGGCAACCAGCTTCAGTGGCAGCTGCTTGGCATCGAGGATTTCACCGGCCACCAGGTTGGTCAGCGACACTTCGGCAGTCGGGATCAGGTAGAAGTCGGCCTCGCCTTCGCGGCTGATCTTGAACAGGTCTTCCTCGAACTTCGGCAGCTGGCCGGTACCCTGCAGGGCCGGGGCCTGGACCAGGTACGGGGTGTAGTGCTCCTCGTAACCGTGCTCGCCGGTGTGCAGGTTGATCATGAATTGCGCCAGTGCGCGGTGCAGGCGGGCAACTGGACCACGCAGCACGGCAAAACGCGCGCCAGACAGCTTGGCGGCAGCTTCGAAGTCCAGGCCACCGCTGACTTCGCCAAGGGCGACATGGTCCTTGATTTCGAAGTCGAAAGCCTTCGGCGTACCCCAACGGCGCACTTCGACGTTGTCGTCTTCGCTGGCACCAACCGGTACGCTGGCGTCCGGCAGGTTGGGGATGGTCAGCAGGATGCCATCCAGTTCGGCCTGGATGCCGTCCAGTTCGGTCTTGCCGGCAGCCAGTTCGTTGGCCATGCGCTCGACGTCAGCCATCAGCGGCGCAATATCTTCGCCCTTGGCCTTGGCCTGGCCGATGGACTTGGAACGGGCGTTACGCTCGGCCTGCAGCTGCTCGGTGCGGGTCTGCACCGCCTTGCGGCGCTCTTCCAGTGATTCGATGCGCGCGACATCCAGGCTGAAGCCACGGGAGGCCAGGCGATCCGCCACTTCCTGAAGTTGGCCGCGTAACAGTTTGGAATCGAGCATATCGTTCTCTCGTTATGTGTAGGTGTTGGTTCAGAATCGGGTCAGGGACAGGCCGGCCCAGGTCGCGAGCAGCCCGCCCACCACGCTGATACCGGTATAGCCCAAAGCCAGGGGCACTTGCCCGCTTTCCAGCAGGCGTACGGTATCCAGCGAAAAGGAGGAAAAAGTCGTCAGGCCGCCGAGGAAGCCGACGATCAGCCCGGCGCGCAGCTCGACCGGCACGATCGGCTTGTGCAAGAACAGACCATAAAGCAGGCCGATCAGCAGGCAGCCAACCAGGTTGACCGCCAGCGTACCGAGATAGAAGTGCCGTGGCCAGTGGGCAGACACCCAGTTGGTGGTGGCAAAGCGCAACAAGGTACCGGCAATACCGCCAGCGCTGACGGCGGCAATCAGTGCAATCACGGCTTTCTCCGCTGGCGGGGGCTGTTGCGGTCAAGGTCGGCAAGGTGGCGCAGCTTCTCGCCAATCTTCAGTTCCAGGCCACGGGGCACCGGCTGGTAGTACTGGCGCGGCTCGAGCTCCTCGGGGAAGTAGTCTTCGCCGGCGGCATAGGCGTCGGGTTCATCGTGGGCATAGCGGTACTCGTCGCCGTAGCCCAGTTGCTTCATCAGCTTGGTCGGGGCGTTGCGCAGGTGCAACGGCACTTCCAGCGAGCCATGCTCGGCGGCCTCGCGCAGGGCGGTCTTGAAGCCCATGTACACCGCGTTGCTCTTCGGCGCGCAGGCAAGGTAGGTGATGGCCTGGGCCACCGCCAGTTCGCCCTCGGGGCTGCCCAGGCGCTCTTGCACATCCCAGGCCGCCAGGCACAGGCTGAGCGCGCGCGGGTCGGCGTTGCCGATGTCTTCGCTGGCCATGCGCACCACGCGGCGGGCAATGTACAGCGGATCGCAGCCGCCATCGAGCATGCGCGCGAACCAGTACAGGGCGCCATCGGGGTTGGAGCCACGCACTGACTTGTGCAGCGCGGAAATCTGGTCGTAGAACGCCTCGCCACCCTTGTCGAAGCGGCGGCGGCTGTCGCCGAGCAGGCTCTGCAACATCTCGACATCGATCTCGCTGCCGTCTTCAGCCAGGTCCGAGGCGTTTTCCAGGAAGTTGAGCATGCGCCGGCCATCGCCGTCGGCGGCGGCCATCAGCATCTTGAAGGCGTCATCGCCAACCCGCAGGTTGCGCTTGCCCAGGCCGCGCTCTTCCGTCAACGCGCGGTTGACCAGCTTGCGCAGCGCCGCCTCGTCCAGGCTCTTGAGCACATACACCCGCGCCCGCGAAAGCAGTGCGTTGTTCAGCTCGAACGACGGGTTTTCGGTGGTGGCGCCAATGAACAGCAGGGTGCCGTCTTCCACATAGGGCAGGAAGGCATCCTGCTGTGACTTGTTGAAGCGGTGCACTTCGTCGACGAACAGGATGGTTCGGCGGCCGTACTGGCCAGCCTGCTGCTTGGCCACCTCGACCGCCTGGCGAATCTCCTTCACCCCGGCCAATACCGCCGATACCGTTTCGAAGTGCGCGTCGCAGAACTGCGCCAGCAGCCGCGCGAGGGTGGTCTTGCCCACCCCCGGCGGCCCCCAGAAGATCATCGAGTGCAGCGCACCCTGCTCCAGCGCTTCGCGCAGCGGTTTGCCGCGCGCCAGCAGGTGCTCCTGGCCGACGTACTCGTCCAGGTTGGACGGGCGCAGACGAGCGGCCAGGGGCTGGGCGACGGGTTCGCTTCGAAACAGGTCCATGGCGAGCTCTGGTTACTCCTTGATGACGTCCGCGCCTTTGGGGATGTCGAACTTGAACTTGCTGTCCGGCACCGCCTGGTTGGCTTTCACGCCATTGAACAGGATGTTGGTGCGCTGGCCGACGCTGTCGATCAGTTGCATGTCGTTGATCAGGCCCTTGCGGAACGACACGCGCAGCGAGTCGAACAGCGTGTCCTTGGTCTTCGGCTTGAGGGTGAAGTCCATCACTTCGCCCTGCTCCTTCGAGCTGATGTCGAAGCTCTGGCTGATCTTCGACACGTCACCGGACAGCAGCAGCGCCGGGGTCTGGTTCAGGCGCTGGTCGAGCTTCTTGATGGTCGCCTGTTCCAGGTCCGGGTCCCACAGGGTGACGTTCTTGCCGTCGGATACCACCACCTGCTCCTGCGGCGCATCGGTGTGCCAGTAGAACAGGCCCGGGCGCTTGACGGTCATCTTGCCGGATGTTTCCTGCAGGCTGGTGCCGCCAGCGTCCAGGGTCAGCTGGGAAAAGTTGGCCTCGATGGTCTGCGACTTTTCCAGCAATTGGGTCAGGCGTTGTACGTCTTGCTCACCGGCAAAAGCCGATACGGTGGCCGACACAGAAGCCGCGGCCAGGGCAGAAACCAACAGCATGCGAATCGCGCGCATGGGAGTCCTCATCGAGCATTGAAAAGGCCGGGCGCCACCGTTGGCGCCCGGCAAGGTGTTCGTCAGTCGCGCGGGCCGCCCGGGGCTATCACTTCCCGCGAGCCGTTGCTGTTCATGGGGGTGACCACGCCGGCCATTTCCATGGCTTCGATCATGCGGGCGGCGCGGTTGTAGCCGATCTTCAGTTTGCGCTGCACAGCCGAGATGGACGCGCGGCGGCTTTCCAGCACGAACTGCACGGCCTCATCATACAGGGCGTCGCTTTCCGAATCTTCGCCATCGCCACCACCACCGCCGCCTTCGAAGCCGCTGCCGGCCTCCTCGACGCCGTTGAGGATGTCGTCGTTGTAGTCCGGAGCGCCGCGCAGCTTCCACGCTTCGACCACGCGGTGCACCTCGTCGTCGGAGACGAACGCGCCGTGCACACGAATCGGCAGGCTGGTGCCCGGCGGCATGTACAGCATGTCACCGTGGCCCAGCAGCTGCTCGGCACCACCCTGGTCGATGATGGTCCGCGAGTCGATCTTGCTCGATACCTGGAATGCCATGCGGGTCGGGATGTTGGCCTTGATCAGGCCGGTAATCACGTCCACCGACGGGCGCTGGGTAGCGAGGATCAGGTGGATACCGGCGGCCCGCGCCTTCTGGGCGATACGGGCGATCAGCTCTTCGACCTTCTTGCCGACGATCATCATCATGTCGGCGAATTCGTCGACCACCACCACGATGGTCGGCAGGGTTTTCAGCGCAGGCGGCTCGTCGTCCATGCTCTCGCGGCGGTACAGCGGGTCATGGATGATCTCGCCGGCTTCCTGGGCGTCCTTGATCTTGCGGTTGAAGCCGGCCAGGTTACGCACGCCCATGGCCGCCATCAGCTTGTAGCGCCGCTCCATCTCAGCCACGCTCCAGCGCAAGGCGTTGGCGGCGTCCTTCATGTCGGTGACCACCGGGCACAGCAGGTGCGGGATGCCCTCGTAGATCGACAGTTCGAGCATTTTCGGGTCGATCATGATCAGCCGCGCGTCTTCCGGGCTGGACTTGAACAGGATCGACAGGATCATCGCGTTCACACCCACCGACTTACCGGAACCGGTGGTACCGGCCACCAGCAGGTGCGGCATCTTGGCCAGGTCGGTGATCACCGGCTTGCCGCCGATGTCGTGGCCCAGGGCCAGGGTGACCGGCGATTTCTGCTCGTCGTACTGCGGCGTGGCCAGCACTTCGGAGAAACGCACCATCTGCCGGTTCTCGTTGGGGATCTCGATACCCACGGTGGTCTTGCCGGGGATGACCTCGACCACACGCACACTGGTCACTGCCAGCGAACGCGCCAGGTCCTTGGCCAGGTTGGCGATACGGCTGACCTTCACACCGGCGGCCGGCTGGATTTCGTAGCGGGTAATCACCGGGCCCGGATGGATCGAGTCCACCGCCACTTCCACGCCGAATTCCTTGAGTTTGATTTCCAGCAGCTGGCCGACACCGGCCAGGGATTCCGGCGAGTACTCGATCTTCTTCTGTTCGGCCGGGTCGAGGATGGAGATCGACGGCAAGGTGCCTTCCACCGCGCTGTCGACGAACAGCGGCGCCTGCTTCTCCTTCATCACCCGCTTGCTCGGCTCCGGCGCCCTGGCGGGTGTCGGCGGCACGATCATCGGGGCCGCGGCAGGTGGTTCGCGAGAGATTACCGGCTCACGAGGTGCCGGCGACTCGCGTGGCACCACAGGCTCGCGCGACAGGGTTGGCTCACGTGGTTCGACCGGCTGGGCAGGTGCTTCTTCACGCTTGAAAATGCGCTCGCGCAGCGCCGGCTTGGCCGGTTCGCGCTTGTCGGCGGCCATTGGCGCGGCCTTGATCACCGGTTCATCCTCGCGCAGCTGCGCCTCCAGGCGCTTGCGCTCGTTGCGCGCTTCCCACCAACGGTTGGCGGCGCCCTGCACCAGCTCGAACAGGTCGAGGGTGATCTTGCCGGTCAGGTCCATCACCTTGAACCACGACAGGTCGGTGAACACGGTCAGGCCGAACAGGAACAGGGCAATGAACATCAGCGTGCTGCCCTGCACGTTCAGCAGGTTGCGCGCTAGGTCGCCGAGGCTCTCGCCCAAGGCACCACCGGCGGAGAACGGCATGCTCGCAGGCGGGTGGAAATGGATATGGGCCAGCGCCGCACCAGACAGCACCAGAAACACCAGGCCGATCAGCCGCCAGGAGAACAGCCAGCCGCTCCAGTCCCAGGGCTGGTGGCGTTCGCGGAAGATCTGCCAGGTCTTTATCGCCAGCAGCAGCGGGAAGATGTAGGCGAAGTACCCCAGCACCATGAACAGGATGTCGGCGAAGTAGGCACCGGCACGCCCGGCGGCGTTCTGCACCTGGTCGACGTTGCTGGTGTGGCTGAAGCCCGGGTCCGACGTATCGTAGGTCAGCAGCGCCATCCACAGGTACAGGCACAGGGCGCCGACAGCGATCAACGCACCTTCCTTGAGGCGATAATGCAGCTGCTGCCGCCACAGAGGGACGGGCAAGGGAGCTGGAGTTGCGGTGGATTTCTTCAAAACGCGTCTATTCCTGCGCGTGCTGCGCGTCCAATAGTGATCGGCCGACGGTGCGGCCAATGAACCACTACTTTTAACATTACTGCCCGCCAGCCGCCATGGCGGCACGCCAGATGGGGGTTTGGCCGGGGGCGACTTTCATATAGCTGCAATTTGAGCATGCATTTTCTTTTGTGACAAAGGCTTATGCTGTGTTTTTGCACAGGTGTGACAGCAAATGTAGCGGATGGTGCCTGCGGTTTCATGAATGTGTAGGAAATTGCCTATTTTCATTACCTGTGCCGGCCTCTTCGCGGGCTTGCCCGCTCCCACAGGCACCCCGCAGGCTCCAGAGCCTGCACATGGCCTGTGGGAGCGGGCGCGCCCGCGAAGAAGCCAAAGAGATTGACCCTGCTTTTCACCCGCGCCATGCTGCCCTCTCCCCTCCCCCACCGCACGATAGACCATGCTCACCTGGCTGACCCGCGACTCGCTGACCTTCCCGCCTCTGGAAAAGGCCCTGCATGACCCCAACGGCCTGCTCGCTGCCGGCGGCGACCTGAGCCCCGAGCGCCTGGTGCAGGCCTATCGCCATGGCTGCTTCCCATGGTATCAGGACGGCCAGCCGATCCTCTGGTGGTCACCCGACCCGCGCACGGTGCTGCTCCCGGACCAGCTGCACGTGTCGCGCTCGCTGGCCAAGCTGATGCGCCAGGGCCGTTACCAGGTCAGCTTCGACACAGACTTCCCCGCGGTGATCGCCGCCTGCGCCGCGCCGCGTGACTACGCCGACGGCACCTGGATCACCGACACCATGCGTGCCGCCTACTGCGAGCTGCACCGACGCGGCATCGCCCATTCGGTGGAGGTGCGACAGGACGGCGAGCTGGTCGGTGGTCTGTATGGCTTGGCCATGGGCCAGCTGTTCTTCGGTGAATCGATGTTCAGCCGCGCCGACAACGCTTCCAAGGTCGGCTTCGTGACTTTGGTCAACCACCTGCGCCAGGCCGGTTTCGTCCTCATCGACTGCCAGATGCCAACCAACCATTTGCACAGCCTGGGAGCCCACGCCATCAGCCGCGCCGAGTTTGCCGACTACCTGGCACGCCACCTCGACCAGCCCAACAGCGCCACATGGCTTCCCTAGGCGAGTTCCCGTAGCTGGCTTACACTTAAACAAAGTCTCACCGAGGGGGTTGATCATGACAGAGTTGGCGCGGTTGAAGTTCTATGCCACTCAACCCCACTCCTGCAGCTACCTGCCCGACGAACAGGCAACCACACTGTTCCTCGACCCCAGCCAGCCGATGGACGTGCACGTGTACGCCGATTTGTCGGAAATGGGCTTCCGCCGCAGTGGCGACCACCTGTACCGCCCGCACTGCCAGAACTGCAATGCCTGCGTGCCGGCACGCATCCCGGCGGCGCGCTTCATCCCCAACCGCCAGCAACGGCGCATCCTCAAGCGCAACGCCGACCTGACCGTGACCGCCGCACGTCCAGCGTTCAAGGAAGAGTACTTCGACCTGTACCGGCGCTATATCGAAACGCGCCATGCCGACGGTGACATGTACCCGCCCAGCCGCGATCAGTTCTCCACCTTCCTGGTGCGCGACCTGCCGTTCTGCTGGTTCTATGAGTTCCGCCTGGATGGCCGCTTGATGGCGGTGGCGGTGTGCGACCTGCTGCCCAACGGCCTGTCGGCTGTGTACACCTTCTACGAGCCGGACGAAGAACGCCGGAGCCTGGGCCGCTTTGCCATTCTCTGGCAGATCACCGAAGCCCTGCGCCAGGACCTGGAAGCGGTTTACCTGGGTTACTGGATCAAGAACTGCAAGAAAATGAACTACAAGACACAGTATCGGCCTATCGAATTGCTGATAAACCAGCGCTGGGTCACCCTCAACTGAAAGGCATTGGCTTGACACACAGTTTTCGGGCATAATCCACGCCACTTTTTTGCCCGGTGCGGTTATGCGTCGGGCCAACACTGGATCCGAGGGCTCTACTGCATGTCGAAAGAAGACAGCTTCGAAATGGAAGGTACTGTCGTCGACACCCTGCCCAACACCATGTTCCGCGTGGAGTTGGAAAACGGGCACGTCGTAACCGCGCACATCTCCGGAAAGATGCGCAAGAACTACATCCGTATTCTCACTGGCGACAAGGTCCGCGTCGAACTGACGCCCTACGACCTGAGCAAGGGCCGCATCACCTACCGTGCGCGCTAAGCTCAAGCCATGAAAAAGCCCGGCCATGTGCCGGGCTTTTTTGTGCCTGTCAGATTGCAGGGGGCCGCTCCTACAAGGGGAGCGTGCATTCCCTGTAGGAGCAGCCTTGTGCTGCGAATGGGCCGCAACGCGGCCCCCGCTGTCACGCAACCTCAGCCGTGGTCTCGAAGTCGAACACCAGCTCGCCATCGCGCAGGTCGACGTGCACCACGCCACCATGCTCGGCCAGTTCGCCAAACAGGATCTCCTCGGCCAGCGGCCGCTTGATCTTGTCCTGGATCAGCCGCGCCATCGGCCGCGCACCCATCTGCACGTCGTAGCCCGAGGCCGCCAGCCAACCGCGCGCATCATCGCTGACTTCCAGCAGCACACGCTTGTCCTCCAGCTGCGCCTGCAGTTCGATAAGGAACTTGTCGACGATGCTCTTGATCGTCTCGTGGCTCAGGCGGCCGAACTGGATGATGGTGTCCAGGCGGTTGCGGAACTCCGGCGTGAAGCTCTTGCGGATGACTTCCATGGCATCGGACGCATGGTCCTGATGGGTAAAGCCGATCGAGGCCCGCGCGGCGGTTTCAGCGCCAGCGTTGGTGGTCATGATCAGGATCACGTTGCGGAAGTCGGCCTTGCGCCCGTTGTTGTCGGTCAGGGTACCGTGGTCCATCACCTGCAGCAGCAGGTTGAAGACTTCCGGGTGGGCCTTCTCGATTTCGTCGAGCAGCAATACGCAGTGCGGTTGCTTGGTGATCGCCTCGGTCAGCAAGCCACCCTGATCGAAGCCAACATAGCCAGGAGGCGCACCGATCAGGCGCGACACGGTGTGGCGCTCCATGTACTCGGACATGTCGAAGCGCACCAGCTCGACACCCAGCGCCTTGGCCAGCTGCCGTGCTGCTTCGGTCTTGCCGACGCCGGTCGGGCCGGCGAACAGGAACGAACCGACAGGCTTGTCCGGCGACTTGAGGCCGGCGCGGGACAGCTTGATAGCGGTGGCCAGCGAATCGATCGCCTGGTCCTGACCAAATACGGTCAACTTCAGGTCACGCTCGAGGTTGCGCAGCAGTTCCTTGTCGGAACTGGTGACGTGCTTCGGCGGAATGCGCGCAATCTTGGCGACGATGTCTTCGACCTGCGGCACGTCGATGCGCTTGACGCGGTTGGCCTCCGGCTGCAGGCGCTGGTAGGCACCGGCTTCGTCGATCACGTCGATGGCCTTGTCCGGCATGTGCCGGTCATTGATATAGCGCGAGGCCAGTTCAGCGGCGGCGCGCAAGGCTTCGTCGCTGTACTCGATGTTGTGGTGGCTTTCGAAGCGCCCTTTCAGGCCACGCAGGATGCCCACGGTGTCTTCGACCGACGGCTCGCTGACATCAACCTTCTGGAAGCGTCGTGCCAGGGCACGGTCCTTCTCGAAGATGCCGCGGAATTCCTGGAAGGTGGTCGAACCGATGCAACGGATCTCACCGGACGACAGCAGTGGCTTGAGCAGGTTGGAAGCATCCATCACCCCGCCCGACGCCGCGCCGGCACCAATGATGGTGTGGATTTCATCGATGAACAGGATCGCCTGCGGGCGTTTGCGCAGCTCGCCGAGCAGCGCCTTGAAACGCTTCTCGAAATCGCCACGGTATTTGGTACCAGCCAGCAGTGCGCCGAGGTCGAGGGAATACACCACGCTTTGCGCCAGCAGGTCGGGCACCTGGCCATCGACGATGCGCTTGGCCAGGCCTTCGGCGATGGCGGTCTTGCCCACGCCTGCCTCACCCACCAGCAGCGGGTTGTTCTTGCGCCGACGGGCAAGGATTTGCGCCACGCGCTCCACTTCCTGCTCGCGGCCTACCAGCGGGTCGATACGGCCGGCACGGGCCAGTTCGTTCAGGTTGCTGGCGTAGGCATCCAGCGGGTTGCTCGAAGAGGCGGTATCGCCGCCCTCTTCGTCCTGCATTTCCTGGTCGCTTTCGGAATGCGAACCATGGCCCGGCACCTTGGAGATGCCATGGGCGATGTAGTTGACCACGTCGATGCGGGCCACGCTCTGCTGCTTGAGCAGGAACACGGCCTGGCTTTCCTGTTCGCTGAAGATCGCAACCAGCACGTTGGCGCCAGTGACTTCACGCTTGCCGGAGCTTTGCACGTGGAACACGGCACGCTGCAGCACACGCTGGAAGCCCAGGGTCGGCTGGGTTTCACGATCTTCGTCGTTGACCGGAATCAGGGGTGTGGTGGAATCGATGAACTCTTGCAGGTCGTGCTTGAGTTTGTCGAGATTGGCGCCACAGGCGCGCAGAACGGTCGCGGCAGCCTCATTGTCAAGGAGTGCCAGCAGCAGATGTTCGACGGTCATGAACTCATGACGCTTCGAACGAGCCTCCTTGAAGGCAAGATTGAGGGTGACTTCGAGCTCGCGGTTTAACATAGCTTCACCTCATACCCAAGTGGTCGGCGATTAACCGTCCTTCTCGATTTCACAGAGTAGCGGATGCTGGCTTTCCCTGGCGTATTGGTTGACCTGCATAGCCTTTGTTTCGGCGATGTCACGGGTAAACAATCCGCACACTGCCCGCCCTTCGGTATGGACGGTCAGCATGATCTTGGTCGCCAGCTCGCGGTTCAGATTGAAGAACGTCTCGAGCACTTCGACGACGAAATCCATCGGCGTGTAGTCATCGTTGAACAAAACCACCTTGTACATAGGTGGCGCCTGCAGGATCGGCTTGGCTTCCTGAACTGCAAGACCTGAGCCGTCGTCCTCATTCGATTGCGGGCGATCCTGATTGAATGTTAGTCGAATCTCACTAGGTGCATGCATGGAAAGAATTTCATCATGAGCGACAGGTTAAGGTTGTGGGTTGACTGCGAAGGGCACGGCCAGCGCAGGCGCCGGGCGACCTTGACTATCGGCAAAACGGTGTTACAACCAATAAGAACCCACCGTGGTCGATAAAGATCCGCGCAGTCAACCAGATTTTTCGCATGGTTCGTATGCGGATGAGTGGATGATACTCCAGTGATGGAGTCCTTTGCAGAGGGACATAGGGATGGCAAGCGGTAAAGTCAAGTGGTTCAACAATGCCAAGGGCTACGGATTCATCAATGAAGAGGGCAAGGATGAAGACTTGTTCGCTCATTACTCAGCCATCCAGATGGACGGATACAAGACGCTCAAGGCCGGCCAGGCCGTGAGTTTCGAGATTATCCAAGGCCCCAAAGGCCTGCACGCAGTCAAGATCTGCAGCGCTTCCACTGCCGCGCCTGCGCCGACCAGCGCACGGCCAGCCGGCAGCACTGCCGACGCCTGATCTGCTGAGCCGCCTGCCGGTATACGAACAAGCCGGCCGCTACTTTAATGGAAGCGGCCGGTTTTCCATTGCCCTACATATGCTTGATCATTTCATCGCCAAAGCCTGAACTGCTCACCAGTGTGGCGCCGTCCATCAGGCGCTCGAAGTCATAGGTCACGGTCTTGGCGGCAATCGCGCCGTTGGTACCCTTGATGATCAGGTCTGCCGCCTCGGTCCAGCCCATGTGCCGCAGCATCATCTCCGCCGACAGGATCACCGAACCCGGGTTGACCTTGTCCTGCCCGGCATACTTGGGCGCGGTGCCGTGGGTGGCCTCGAACATGGCCACGGTATCGGACAGGTTGGCACCCGGCGCAATGCCGATACCACCCACTTCCGCCGCCAGGGCGTCGGACAGGTAGTCACCGTTGAGGTTGAGGGTGGCGATCACGTCGTACTCGGCCGGGCGCAGCAGGATCTGCTGCAGCATGGCGTCGGCGATGGCGTCCTTGACGATGACCTCGCGCCCACTCTTGGGGTTCTTGAACTTCATCCACGGGCCACCATCGAGCAACTCGGCCCCGAACTCGTCGCGCGCCACTTCATAACCCCAGTCCTTGAAGGCACCCTCGGTGAACTTCATGATGTTGCCCTTGTGCACCAGGGTCAGCGACTCGCGGTCGTTATCCACCACATACTGCAGGGCCTTGCGCACCAAGCGCTTGGTGCCCTCGCGAGACACCGGCTTGACGCCAATGCCACAGTCCTGGTCGAAGCGGATCTTGGTAACGCCCATTTCCTCCTTGAGGAACTTGATCACCTTGTTCGCCTCGGGCGAACCGGCCTTCCACTCGATGCCGGCATAGATATCCTCGGAGTTCTCGCGAAAGATCACCATGTCCACATCGCCTGGCTTCTTCACCGGGCTGGGCACCCCCTGGAACCACAGCACCGGGCGCAGGCACACGTACAGGTCCAGTTGCTGGCGCAAGGCCACGTTGAGCGACCGGATACCGCCGCCCACCGGGGTGGTCAGCGGCCCCTTGATCGACACCACGTAATCACGCACGGCATCGAGGGTTTCCTGCGGCAACCAGGTGTCCTGGTCGTACACCTGGGTGGCTTTTTCGCCGGCGTACACCTCCATCCAGGCGATCTTGCGTTTGCCGCCGTAGGCCTTCTGCACGGCGGCGTCGACCACCTTGATCATTACCGGCGAGACATCGACGCCAATCCCGTCGCCCTCGATATAGGGAATGATCGGGTTGTCAGGAACGTTGAGCGAATGGTCGGCATTGACGGTGATCTTGGTGCCGTCGGTCGGAACCTTGATTTTCTGGTATCCCATGCTTGCACTACTCCGCTGTCGGGTGTGATTGGACATCATGCGATCCACTGAGCCTAAACCACATCTGCCGACCTGCAAGGCATGCGACAACCCACCACATTGCCGCTTAGTCTTTGGTCTTATAAATGGGCCGATATCACTTGGCCTTGCTGATTAGCCCGAATGGTTTGGTATACTCCGCCGCGACCGAAGGGTCATCGGGGCGATCCCTTGGAAAAATGCGGACCGCCCTTGGCCATGAATGGACACAAAGCCTGGCCATAAAGCCTGGGTTGTTACCGCAGCTCAGCACTTGACGCTCGACTGATGCATCCACCATCACCGCTCGCAGCCTCTCGACTTTCCGCTCATGGCGCTGCCAGGGCGATGCGCCTACCCTGCGCACCACGAGACTCGAGCACGCTCAGCACACAGAGAGTTAACCCGCATGCCCACCCGTTCCAAGATCATCTATACCTTCACCGACGAAGCCCCCGCCCTCGCCACTTACTCGCTGCTGCCAATCATCGAAGCCTTCACCGCTTCGGCTGACATCGCCGTCGAAACCCGCGACATCTCCCTGGCTGGCCGCATCCTCGCCGCCTTCCCGGAGCAACTGGGCGCAGAGAAGCAAGTAGGCGATCACCTGGCGGAACTGGGCCAGCTGGCTACCACCCCGGAAGCCAACATCATCAAGCTGCCGAACATCAGCGCCTCGGTACCGCAGCTGAAAGCCGCGATCAAGGAACTGCAAGGCAAGGGCTTCAACATCCCTGACTACGCCGACGAGCCGGCCACCGCGGAAGAGAAAGAATCCCGCGCCCGCTACGACCGCATCAAAGGTTCCGCCGTGAACCCGGTCCTGCGCGAAGGCAACTCCGACCGCCGCGCGCCGCTGTCGGTCAAGAACTACGCCCGCAAGCACCCGCACAAGATGGGCGCCTGGGCTGCCGACTCCAAGTCGCACGTTGCCCACATGACCCAGGGCGACTTCTACGGCAGCGAGAAAGCCGCACTGATCGAAGCTGACGACAGCCTGCGCATCGAGCTGGTCGGCAAAGACGGCAACACCACCGTACTGAAAGAAAAGACTGCGGTAAAAGCTGCCGAAGTCATCGACTGCGCCACCATGAGCCGCAAGGCCCTGAAAGCCTTCATCGCCGAGCAGATCGCCGATGCCAAGGCTTCCGGCGTGCTGCTGTCGGTACACCTGAAAGCCACCATGATGAAGGTCTCCGACCCGATCATGTTCGGCGTCATCGTCGAAGAGTTCTACAACGACGTGCTGGCCAAGCACGCCGCCGCCCTGGCTGAAGTAGGCTTCAACGCCAACAACGGCATCGGCGACCTGTACGCCCGCATCAAGGACCTGCCAGCCGAGAAGCAGGCCGAGATCGAAGCCGACATCCAGGCCCTGTACGCCCAGCGTCCGGCCCTGGCCATGGTCAACTCCGACAAAGGCATCACCAACCTGCACGTGCCGAGCGACGTCATCGTCGACGCCTCGATGCCGGCCATGATCCGTGACTCGGGCAAGATGTGGAACGCCGCTGGCGAACTGCAGGATGCCAAGGCGATCATCCCGGACCGCTGCTACGCCGGCATCTACCAGGCCACCATCGAAGACTGCAAGGCCAACGGCGCCTTCGACCCGACCACCATGGGCAGCGTACCAAACGTCGGCCTGATGGCACAGAAGGCCGAAGAATACGGCTCCCACGACAAGACCTTCCAGATCAAGGCCGACGGCGTCGTGCGCGTGGTCGACAGCAAAGGCCAGGTCGTTCTCGAGCAGAACGTCGAAGCCGGCGACATCTTCCGCATGTGCCAGGTCAAGGACGCGCCGATCCAGGACTGGGTCAAGCTGGCCGTCAACCGTGCCCGCCTGAGCAACACCCCTGCAGTGTTCTGGCTGGACCCGGCCCGCGCCCACGACGGCGTGATGATCGAGAAGGTGCAGAAGTACCTGAAGGATCACGACACCACCGGCCTGGACATCCGCATCCTGGCACCGGTCGACGCCATCAAGTTCTCCCTGGCCCGCATCCGCGAAGGCAAGGACACCATCTCGGTGACCGGCAACGTGCTGCGCGACTACCTGACCGACCTGTTCCCGATCATGGAACTGGGCACCAGCGCCAAGATGCTGTCGATCGTGCCGCTGATGAACGGCGGTGGCCTGTTCGAAACCGGCGCCGGCGGTTCGGCACCGAAGCACGTGCAGCAGCTGGTGGAAGAGAACTTCCTGCGTTGGGACTCGCTGGGTGAATTCCTGGCCCTGGCCGCTTCCCTGGAGCACCTGGGCAACACCTACGACAACCCGCGCGCCAAAGTGCTGGCCAATACCCTGGACCAGGCCACCGGCAAGTTCCTCGACACCAACAAGTCGCCTTCGCGCAAAGTGGGCGGTATCGACAACCGCGGCAGCCACTTCTACCTGACCCTGTACTGGGCCCAGGCCCTGGCTGCGCAGAACGACGACGCTGCCCTGCAGGCACGCTTCGCACCACTGGCCAAGACCCTGACCGAGAACGAGGAGACCATCGTCGCCGAGCTCAACGCCGTCCAGGGCAAGCCGGCCGACATCGGTGGCTACTACGCTCCGGATGCCGAGCTGACCGCCAAGGTGATGCGCCCAAGCCAGACCCTGAACAGCGCCATTGCCGCCCTGTAAGGTCCGCTTGAAGTAACAGCACAAACCCCGGCCACGCACCGGGGTTTGTGCTTTCTGGATAAACGATTTCTGGCCGCCAGCGCGGACTCTTTAGGAGCGGGTTTACCCGCGAATGCGATGGCGAATCCACTGACGCATTCGCGGGTAAACCCGCTCCCACAAGGGCTGTGCAGGCCTCTAAGGAGCTGTTCATGACCTGGCAACCCCACATCACCGTCGCCACCATCGTCGAACACGAAGGCAAGTTCCTTTTCGTCGAAGAGTTCAAAGCCAACCAGCACGTCTTCAACCAGCCCGCCGGCCACCTCGAACCCAACGAGACCCTGCCCCAGGCCGCCCTGCGCGAAACCCTCGAAGAAACCGCCTGGGAAGTCGAGCTCACCGGCGTGGTCGGCATCTACCTGTACACCGCCCCAAGCAACGGCGTGACCTACCAGCGCGTCTGCTTCGCCGCCCGCCCCGTGCGCCATCACGCCGACCTGGCACTGGACAGCGACATCGTCCGCGCCGTGTGGCTGACCCGCGACGAACTGCTGGCCGACCCCGCCCGCTGGCGCAGCGAACTGGTGCCACGCTGTCTCGACGATTACCTCAAAGGCCCCTTGCACAGCCTCGACCTGCTGCGCGACTGACGCGCCGCCGCAGGTTTGATAGAATTGGCGTTTTTCCCCCTTTGATACACACCGGTACCCATGACCAGCCCAGCACTCAAAGACCCCGCCAAGACCCGCGTCATCGTCGGCATGTCCGGCGGCGTGGACTCTTCCGTCTCCGCCCTTCTGCTCATGGAGCAGGGCTACCAGGTGGAAGGGCTGTTCATGAAGAACTGGGAAGAAGACGACGGCACCGAATACTGCACCGCCCGTGAAGACCTGGCCGACGCCCAGGCCGTGTGCGACCGCATCGGCATCAAGCTGCACACCGCCAACTTCGCCGCCGAATACTGGGACAACGTGTTCGAGCACTTCCTCGAAGAGTACAAGGCCGGCCGCACGCCCAACCCGGACATCCTCTGCAACCGCGAAATCAAGTTCAAGGCGTTCCTCGACTACGCCCTGTCGCTGGGTGCCGACCTGATCGCCACCGGCCACTACGTGCGCCGCCGCGACACCGGTGAACTCACCGAGCTGCTCAAGGGCCTGGACCCGAACAAGGACCAGAGCTACTTCCTGCACGCCGTCGGCGGCAAGGAAATCGCACGTACCCTGTTCCCGGTTGGCGAGCTGGAAAAGCCCGAAGTACGCGCCATTGCCGAAAAGCACGGCCTGGCCACCGCCAAGAAAAAGGATTCCACCGGCATCTGCTTCATCGGCGAGCGTCGCTTCAGCGACTTCCTCAAGCAATACCTGCCGGCCCAGCCGGGCAACATCGAGACCACCGACGGTGAAGTGATCGGCCGCCACCACGGCCTGATGTACCACACCATCGGCCAGCGCCAGGGCCTGGGCATTGGCGGCCTGAAGGACGCCGGTGACGAGCCGTGGTACGTGCTGCACAAGGACCTGACCCGCAACGTGCTGGTGGTCGGCCAGGGTAATGAACACCCGTGGCTGTTCTCCCGCGCCCTGCTCGCTTCGGAAATTTTCTGGGTCAACCCGGTCGACCTCAGCAACCCACGCCAGCTCACCGCCAAGGTGCGTTACCGCCAAAGCGACCAGCAGTGCACCCTGGAGCTGACCGAAAGCGGCTACCGCGCAGTGTTCGACGAACCGCAACGCGCCGTCACCCCGGGCCAGTCGGTGGTGTTCTACGACGGCGAAGTGTGCCTGGGCGGCGGCGTGATCGAAGCTGCCGAGCCGTGGAGCCCGCGCGCATGAGCAACCTGCAGGAGCAGCTGATTGCGTTGGGCGGTGTGTTCCAGGCCGCCGTACTGGTCGACCGCATCGCCCGCACCGGCCAGGCCAGCGAGGCCAACATCGGCTGCATGCTGGGCAGCCTGCTGGTCCGTGACCCCAAGGACACCCTGGAAGTTTTCGGCGGTGACGACCTGAACCTGCGCGACGGCTATCGCGCGCTGGTCGGTGCGCTGGAGCGCGACCCCAGCAGCCTGCAGCGCGAGCCACTGCGCTACGCCCTGTCGATGCTGGGCCTTGAACGCCAGTTGAACAAGCGCGGCGACCTGCTCGACACCATCGGCAACCGCCTGCCGCAAATCCAGTCCCAGGCCGAGCATTTTGGCCTGGTTCATGAAAACGTCATCGCTTCCAGCGGAGCCTTGTACCAGGACACCCTGAGCACCTTGCGCCAGCGCATCCAGGTGCATGGCGACATGCGCTTCCTGCAGCAGGCCAGCAATGCCTCGAAAATCCGCGCCCTGCTGCTGGCCGGCATCCGCGCCGCACGCCTGTGGCGCCAGCTGGGCGGGCACCGCTGGCAGCTGGTATTCAGCCGGCGCAAGCTGTTGAACGAACTGTACGACATGATGCGCAGCCCCTCCTGACAGGGGTTTGACAGTTCCGGCCTCATCGCCGGCAAGCCAGCTCCCGCAGGATATGCACTGTGCTCAAGACCGGTGCAGTACCTGCGGGAGCTGCCTTGCTGGTGATAGGGCCAGAACAGGCAATGCACAATGCCACAGCTGATTTATGGCCCGACCT
Organism: Pseudomonas sp. C5pp; assembly: GCF_000814065.1. Classification (NCBI taxonomy): domain Bacteria; kingdom Pseudomonadati; phylum Pseudomonadota; class Gammaproteobacteria; order Pseudomonadales; family Pseudomonadaceae; genus Pseudomonas; species Pseudomonas sp. C5pp. The sequence continues at coordinate 94,280 of NZ_JWLN01000026.1, forward strand.
TTGGTCAGCCACCCGACTCGGGCGCGAAATTCATGTATGATATGCGCCCTTCCAAAAGCCTGACTGTCCGAGAACACCCCATGCAGCTCTCTTCGCTCACTGCGGTTTCCCCTGTAGACGGCCGTTATGCCGGCAAAACCCAGGCCTTGCGCCCCATTTTCAGCGAATTCGGCCTGATCCGTTTCCGCGCCCTGGTCGAAGTGCGCTGGCTGCAGCGCCTGGCCGCCCACCCGCAGATCGGCGAAGTGCCGGCGTTCTCCGCCGAAGCCAACGCCCTGCTGGACAGCCTGGCCACCGACTTCAAGCTCGAGCACGCCGAACGCGTCAAGGAAATCGAGCGCACCACCAACCACGACGTCAAGGCGATCGAATACCTCCTCAAGGAGCAGGCCGCCAAGCTGCCTGAGCTGGCCAAGGTCAGCGAGTTCATCCACTTCGCCTGCACCAGCGAGGACATCAACAACCTGTCCCACGCCCTGATGCTGCGCGCCGGCCGTGACGAAGTGCTGCTGCCGCTGATGCGCCAGATCGCCGACGCCATCCGCGCCCTGGCTCACGCCCACGCCGACGTGCCCATGCTGTCGCGCACCCACGGCCAGCCGGCTTCGCCGACCACCCTGGGTAAAGAACTGGCCAACGTTGTGTACCGCCTGGAGCGCCAGATCGCCCAGGTTGCCGCCGTACCGCTGCTGGGCAAGATCAACGGCGCCGTGGGCAACTACAACGCCCACCTGTCGGCCTACTCGCAGATCGACTGGGAGCAGAACGCCCGCGCCTTCATCGAAGACGAGCTGGGCCTGCAGTTCAACCCGTACACCACCCAGATCGAGCCGCACGACTACATCGCCGAGTTGTTCGACGCCATCGCCCGCTTCAACACCATCCTGATCGACTTCGACCGCGATGTGTGGGGCTACATCTCGCTGGGCTACTTCAAGCAGAAGACCGTTGCCGGCGAAATCGGCTCGTCGACCATGCCGCACAAGGTCAACCCGATCGACTTCGAAAACTCCGAAGGCAACCTGGGTATCGCCAACGCGCTGTTCCAGCACCTGGCCAGCAAGCTGCCGATCTCGCGCTGGCAGCGTGACCTGACCGACTCCACCGTGCTGCGCAACCTGGGCGTGGGCTTTGCCCACAGCGTCATCGCCTACGAAGCCAGCCTGAAAGGCATCGGCAAGCTGGAAGTCAACGAAGCCCGCATCGCCGCCGACCTGGACGCCTGCTGGGAAGTGCTGGCCGAGCCGATCCAGACCGTGATGCGCCGCTTCAACATCGAAAACCCCTACGAGAAGCTCAAAGAGCTGACCCGTGGCAAGGGCATCACCCCAGAAGCGCTGCTGACCTTCATCGACGGCCTGGACATGCCAGCCGAAGCCAAGGCCGAGCTCAAGCAGCTGACCCCTGCTACCTACATCGGCAACGCGGCAGCACAGGCCAAACGCATCTAAGCTGACCGTCGCGTTCAACGCCCGGCCTGGCCGGGCGTTTTTATTCCCGGACGAAAATTACATTTTTTCAATAGGTTGAACATGAATCCTGATACTCCACTGCAGCTGCTCGGCGGCATCTCGGCCCGCGAATTCATGCGCGACTACTGGCAGAAGAAGCCGCTGCTGGTGCGCCAGGCATTCCCGGACTTCATCAGCCCGATCGACCCCGACGAGCTGGCCGGCCTGGCCCTGGAAGAGGAAGTAGAGTCGCGTATCGTGCTCGAGCACGGCGCGCACCCGTGGGAGCTGCGCCGCGGCCCGTTCACCGAAGATACCTTCGCCGAGCTGCCGGAAAAGGACTGGACCCTGCTGGTGCAGGCCGTGGACCAGTTCGTCCCGGAAGTAGCCGAACTGCTGGAAAACTTCCGCTTCCTGCCCAGCTGGCGCATCGATGACGTGATGATCAGCTTCGCCGCCCCTGGTGGCAGCGTCGGCCCGCACTTCGACAACTACGACGTGTTCCTGCTGCAGGGCCACGGCCAGCGCAACTGGAAAATCGGCCAGATGTGCAGCAGCGACAGCTCGCTGCTGGAGCACGCCGACCTGCGCATCCTCGCCGACTTCGAGCAGAGCGATGAGTGGACCCTGGAGCCGGGCGACATGCTCTACCTGCCACCACGCCTGGCCCACTACGGCGTGGCCGTGGACGACTGCCTGACCTACTCGGTAGGCTTCCGCGCGCCAAGCGCCGCCGAAGTGCTGACCCACTTCACCGATTTCCTCGGCCAGTTCCTGCCCGATGAAGAACGCTACAGCGACGCCGACGCCCAGCCGGTCAGTGACCCGCACCAGATCCAGCACGATGCCCTCGACCGCCTCAAGGCGCTGCTCGACAAGCACATGGGCGACAAGGACCTGCTGCTGACCTGGTTCGGCCAGTTCATGACCGAGCCGCGCTACCCCGAGCAGATCGTCGGTGAAGAGCTGTCCGAGGAAGAACTGATCGATGCCCTGGAACAAGGCGCCATCCTGATCCGCAACCCGAGCGCGCGCCTGGCCTGGTCGGAGTTCGAAGAAGACCTGCTGCTGTTCGCCAGCGGCCGCAGCTGCCCGCTGCCGGGCAAACTGCGCGAGCTGCTGAAGCTGGTTTGCGCGGCCGACGCCCTGCACATCGACAACCTGGGCGAATGGCTGCAGGATGAAGATGGCCTTATGCTGGTACAGCAGCTGGTCAAACAAGGAAGCCTGGGATTCGCCAATGAATAAGATTCGTGTGCGCCTCGCCGACTGGCACAAGGACAACGCCGACATCCGCCGCATCCGCGAAGCGGTGTTCATTGCCGAACAGCACGTTCCACCAGAACTGGAGTGGGATTCGGATGACCCGACCGCCGCGCACTTCCTGGCCCTGGAAGGCGACTACCCGATCGGCACCGCGCGCCTGCTGCCTGACGGCACCATTGGCCGGGTCTCGGTGCTGAAGGACTGGCGCGGGCTGAAGGTGGGTGACGCGCTGATGAACGCGGTGATTGTCGAAGCACAGAACCGCGACCTGAAGCAGCAGATGCTCAGTGCCCAGGTGCACGCCACGCCGTTCTACGAGCGGCTGGGCTTTCGCGTAGTCAGCGAAGAGTTCCTCGAAGCCGGCATCCCGCACGTGGACATGGTGCGCGACTCGCGCGCCTGATCCACGACCTTCGCACAGGCCCCCACAAATTCTGAAGATTGTGGGGAGCCTGTGGGAGATTCTATGGCCGAAGGCAATTTCTCAGTAGAACCGTCTTCGCCTCTTTCAGCAATCTCCAGGCACAAGTCAGCGCG
>NZ_JWLN01000027.1:0-94345 GCF_000814065.1 Pseudomonas sp. C5pp
GGGCCGCATAGCGGCCCCAATGGCCCTGTTTCCCCCTCACACGCCCAGCACCCGCTCAGCCTCATCCAACTCCTGCCCCCGCACCGTGGTCACCCGATGGTCTCGCGCCAGCAAGGCATAGATCGTCGGCAGCACGAACAATGTAAACAAGGTCCCCACCAGCATCCCGCACACGATCACTACCCCCAGGCCAAAGCGGCTGTTGGCCCCGGCACCGCTGGCAAACAGCAGTGGCAGCACGCCGAAGGTCATCGCCGCCGTGGTCATCAGCACCGGCCGCAGGCGTATCTGCGCGGCGCGGACGATGGCGGTGGCACGGTCGAGGTTGTCACGCACCTGGATCTCGTTGGCGAACTCCACCATCAGGATGCCGTGCTTGCTGATCAGGCCGATCAGGGTCACCAGGCCGATCTGCGTGTAGATGTTCAGCGTGGCCCAGCCCAGCGCCAGCGGCAGCAGCGCACCGCAGATCGACAGCGGCACGGTCACCAGGATGATCAGCGGGTCCACCAGGCTTTCGTACTGCGCGGCCAGCACCAGGTAGATCACCACCAGGGCGGCGAGAAACGCCCACATCAGGGCAAAGCCCTCCTGCACGTACTGGCGCGACTCCGATTGCCAGTCATGGCTGAAGCCAGGTGGCAGTTCGGCGGCAAGCTGTTCGAGAAATGCCACGGCATTACCCATCGACACACCGGGCGCCGGGATCGCCTGCAGGGTACTGGCGTTCTGCTGGTCGAACTGCAGCAAGCGGTTGGGCGCCACTTCGATGTCCAGGTGCACCACCGTGGCCAGCGGCACCAGGCTGCCGTTTTCGGCGCGCACGTACTGGCGGTTCAGCGCTGCCGGCGTCAGGCGCTGGTCCTGGATGCTTTGCGGGATCACGTCGTAGGAGCGCCCGAACAGGGCGAAGCGGTTGAGGTACTGTTCACCCACCAGCACACCCAGCGACTCGCCGATGGCCTGCATGCTGATGCCCAGGCTGGCCGCCTTGGCGCGGTCGATGCGCACCTTGACCACCGGGTTGTTGTAGTCGAGGTCGCTGTCCACCACGCTGAACAGGCCGCTGTCGCGGGCGCGCTGCTTGATCATCTCCATGGTCTGGTACAGCTCGGGGTAGTCCTGTGCGCTGCGCAACACCATCTGCACCGGCAAGCCACCGCTGGAACCCGGCAGCGAGGCCACCTGGAAGGCGAAGATGCTGCTGCCCTCGATGTCCGCCACGGCCTGCTGCAACTGCGCCTGCACCTGCGCGGCGGAACGCTCGCGGGCCTGCCAGGCGCTGAGGTTGATGCCGCCGAAACTGGCGGCCGGGCCGTCGGTGCCGTTGATGATCCAGGTGTCGGTGGTTTCGGCGAGGGACTTCATCACCTGGTCCAGCTTCAGGGCAAAGCGCTCCACATAATCCAGGCTGGCATGCTGCGGCGACTTGATGGCCGTCAGCACCGCCGCCTGGTCCTCGGGCGGGGCCAATTCGCGCTGCGGCAGCAGGTACAGCCAAGGCAGGCTCAGGCACACCAGAAGCGCCACACCACCACTGATCCAGCGATGCGACAGGGTGTAGGCGAGTACTCGCCCATAGGCCCCGGTCAGCATACCGAACAGGCGGTCGGCCATGTTGGCCATGGCGCCATGCTGCTGGCCGGGTTGCAACAACAGCGAACTCATTACCGGCGACAGGGTGAGCGCGACGATGCCGGACACGATCACCGCCCCCGCCAGGGTCAGGGCAAACTCACGGAACAGCGTGCCGGTCAGCCCGCCCATCAAGCCGATCGGCGCGTATACGGCGGCCAGGGTCAGGGTCATGGCGATCACCGGCCCGGCGATTTCCCGCGCCCCGGCCAGCGCCGCGGCAATCGGCGACATGCCCTCTTCGATATGACGGTGCACGTTCTCCACCACCACGATGGCATCGTCCACCACCAGGCCGATGGCCAGCACCATCGCCAGCAAGGTCAGCAGGTTCAGGCTAAAGCCGAACAGCAGCATCAAGCCCGCCGCACCGAGCATCGACAGCGGGATGGCCACCACCGCGATCACCACGCTGCGCAGCGAACCCAGACACAGCCAGATGACCAGCACCACGATCACCATGGCCTCCACCAGCGTGCGCAGCACCTCGTCGATCGAGGCGTCGATGAAGCGTGCGGTTTCGTAGGCCAGCGCCACCTCCACCCCGGGTGGCAGGGTCTGGCGGATCTGCGGCAGCAGCTGGCGAATACCCTCGACGATCACCAGCGGGTTGCCGGTCGGGGTGGGGAACAGCCCCAGGTGCACGGCGGGCTTGCCGTCCATGGTGGCGCTGGTCTGGGTGGCCGCCGCGCTCAGCTCGACGGTGCCGACATCGCGCAGGCGCACCAGGTCGGTGCCATCGTTGCGGATGATCAGCTCGCGGAAGTCCTCGACCCGGGTCAGGTCGGTGTCCACCTGGATATCGGCCAGCACGTACTGCCCACGCACCTGCCCCGGCGTCGCCTGGTAGTTGTTGGCACGCACCGCCTGTGCCACGTCGGCGGCCGTCACCCCGCGCCCGGCCATCTGTTCGCTGTCCAGCCAAAGGCGCATGGCCAGGCGCTGCCCGCCGAACGACTGCACCTTGGCCACACCGTCGATGCCGGAGAACTGCGGTTCCACCACCCGCGACAGGTAATCGCTCAGTTCGGGTATCGACAAGGTTTCGCTGGCAAAGCCCACGTAGGCCACCGCCGTGGAGTCACCTGCCGACAGCTCCACCACCGGGTCGTAGGCCTTTTCCGGCAGGCGATAGCGCACCTGGTTGACCTTGGCCATGGCCTCGGCAAGCGCCTGGGTCGAATCGCGGTTGAGCACCATGCGCAAGGTGATCAGGCTGTGCCCCTGCTGCGACGACGAGGACAGGTAGTCGATGCCTTCGACCGACGACACCGCCTGGGTGATCGGCTGGGTCACGAAGCCTTGCATCAGCTCGGCAGAGGCGCCCGGGTACTCGGTGCTGATGGTGATGGTGGAAGTTTCCAGCAGCGGGTACTGGCGGATCGGCAGCTTGCCCATGGCAAACAGCCCCAACAGGATGATCAGGCTGCTGACCACCAGCGCCAGCACCGGGCGGCGGACAAAGAGGTCGGTGAACTTCACGATTCCCGCCCTCCCTGGCTGGCCTGCAGACTGTCCTGAGCCACTGGCTCGACCGGCATGCCGTCGCTCAGTTTCAACTGGCCGGAAACCACCACCTGGTCACCGGGTGCCAGGCCTGAGGTGATCTCCACCCGCCCCTGCCAGCGCTCACCGGTAGTCACCCGCACCCGGCTGACCCGGGTGCCCTGTTCAGGGTCCCGGGTAGCGACGAACACCGTCTGCCCGTAGGCGGTGTAGGTGATCGCGGTTTCCGGCACGGCCAGCACGCTTGACGGCTGCGCGGCATTCAGGCGCACGCCGGCGTACATACCCGGCTGCAACTGCCCGCCCAGGTTCGGCAAGGCCGCCTGCACCTGCACCAGGCGCGCCTTGCTCACCACCGGGTCCACCGCGACCACCCGGGCCTGGAAGTCCTGCCCGCGCACCGCATCCACCGTCAGCGCCAGCAGTTGCCCCACGTGCACTTCGGGGGCGGCTTGTTCGCCCAAGGAAAAATTGACGTGCAGCTGGCTGATGTCGGCCAGGCTGGCGATGGTCTCACCGGCACTCAGGTACTGGCCCTGATGCACCCGGCGAATGCCGAGCTTGCCGGCAAACGGCGCGCGAATTGCCTTCTGCGCGATCAGCGCCTCGACATGCAGCAGCTCACCGCTGGCCACGTCCACGGCGGTGGCCGCATTGTCGAGCAACTCCTGTGACACGGCGTTCACCGCGCGCAGCTTGCGGCTGCGCTGCAGCACCACTTCGGCATTGCGCAGCCTGGCGCGCAACTGCACGCGCTGGGCCTGCTCCGGGGCATCGTTCAGCTGTACCAGCAATTGCCCTGCACTCACCCATTGCCCCGACTCGAAGGCGATGCGGGTGATGCGCCCCGCCGTCTCGGCCGCCACCTGTACCTGGTTGACCGCCTCCAGCTCCCCCGAAGCAAAGTTCTGCCGTGCCAGCTGCACTTGCTCGGCCGTGGCCAGCGCCACCTTGGTCGCCGGCCATGCCGCCGCAGCCGGCGGCGCCGAGCCACTTCCGACCAATGCATAGGCAGCGGCCAGCACACCTGCAACAGCGCCAGCCCAGGCCAGTAACGTCCTTTTGTTCATGCAGTGCTCCGATCATCAGGGAAAGCGGTTGCGGGGAAGATCGGGCAGGACTATAAGAGCTCGAGTTAACTTGAGGTCAACAGGCATGGCAGCGGACAACACACGGATGCTAACGGTAGGGGAAGTGGCCAAACGCAGCGGCGTGGCGGTTTCTGCGCTGCACTTCTACGAGACCAAGGGGCTGATCGCCAGCGTCCGTACGGCGGGTAACCAGCGCCGCTATCCTTCACTGGTGTTGCGTACGCTGGCCATCATCAAGGTGGCGCAGCGCACGGGTATTCCGCTTGACGAGATCAAGCAGGCCTTCAGCCGCTATGCGCCCAACAGCAAGCTCACGGCAGCGCAATGGGGCGAGATGTCGACCGCCTGGCGCGAAGACCTGAACGCCCGCATTCGTACTCTGGAAGCGTTGCGCGACAGCCTGGACAACTGCATCGGTTGCGGCTGCCTGTCGCTGGAAGATTGCCCACTGCGCAACCCCGAGGATGTGCTGGGCAAGGAAGGTACCGGGCCGCGGATTCTGGAGAAGAAGGCCCGATAAGGCATGCACTCCACTTTGTAGGAGCAGCCTTGTGCTGCGAAGAGGCCGGTACAGGCAACAGATACGCATTGTCATTACTGGCCTCTTCGCAGCACAAGGCTGCTCCTACAATTACCCGCTAAATCGATGAGCCATCTATTCCCATGGCTCAGTCGCCTTTGCCCAGCACATACCGGTCGAAATACTCGATGTGCTCGTCCAGGTTGTCCTCGAGCATCATCCGGTACTGCTCGCAGAAATACTTCAACAGCTCCTCCCGCGCGGCAGCCAGTTCGGCACCGGTCTTGAAACTGCGGGCACTCATCCAGGCATTGAAGCGCGAGGCGCCGAAGGTCAGTGAAGCGCTGACCTTGCCCAAGTCTTCGATTTTCTCTATCTGCTGGTTCGCCAGTTCGATATGCGCATCCGCGCGGTCGTAAAAAGCCTGATCGGTAGCTTGTGTCATTGCGGTTTTACCTTGTTGCTGCATTCAAATTAGGCACAGCGCCGTTTTACAGCGAAAGCTCACGACGTGAAACCGGCAACTCACCTTCATGAGATTGCCCGGCGTCCTGTTTCCCGGCCATGCGCGCCAACAGCAACTTGATGCACACCAGCAGCGGCGCTGCCACGGCGAACAGCAACGCCACAGCGATGAACGCCGTGTCGAAGGCGATCACCGCCCCTTGCCCCGTCACTGCCTGCGACAACAGGCTCATGGCCACTCGTCCAGCTGCCGGCGGGTCAATACCCTCAAGCCGCAACATCGACGTCACCGAATCAAGCCGTTCATTTACCGCCGTCGCGCCTGTGCTCACATGCGCACCAAGCGTCTGGGCATTGAGCACGCCATGCTGGTCGAGCAGCGTCTGCAATCCTGCCACCCCCAAAAGCCCACCCACCTGCCGCCCGGTATTGAAAAGTCCGATACCGCTGGCCACTCTGTGCCGGCCCAGCCTGCCAAAGGCAATCAGAGTAAGCGACAGAAACAGCAACCCCAGCCCGGCACCGCGCAGCATGACCGCGGCCATCATGTCGTGCATGCCACTCTCGCGGGTCGAGCCCGAAAGCATCCACATCGCCGCCATGATTGCCAGGATGCCAAACGGCACAGTGGCAAAAGGCGCGATACCACGCACCTGGATCAGGTACGCCACCCCCAGCAGCACGGCGATGAACACCACGCCACTGGGTAGAAGCAACAGGCCGGCGTCGGTGGCGGTGAAACCCAGCATGGACAAGGCAAAAGCCGGTATCACAAAGGCGCTGCCGAACAATGCCGCGCCAGCAACGAAGCTGACAATGAAGGCGAAGGTGAAATCACTCGACCGGAACAGACTGAAGTCCAGCAACCCCTGCCCATTACCCGTCAGTTGCTGGCCAAGCAACAGCAACAACGCCGCGCCACCGACCACGCCGGCCCAGCACATGTGTGCTGCCTCGAACCAATCCCAGCGGCTGCCCTGGGTCAGGAGGTAGGTCAGGCACAGCAACGCGGTGGCCGCCAGTACCCAGCCCGGCCAATCGAAGCACCGCCGGCCTGGCAGGCCATGGGTAGGCAGCTCGACCAGCAGCAACAGGCCGGTCGCCGCCAAGGTCAGCGGCGCAACGCTGAGAAATATCCAGGTCCAATCCTGGCTATCGATCAACCACCCCTGCATCGACGGCGTGAGTGCCGCTGGGGCGACCACCGCACCAATGGCGAACAAGCCTTGCAAGACCGGCTGCTGCCGCCGCGGGCAGGCAAGAAAGATCAGTGTCTGCCCCGCCACCAGCAATACACCGCCTGCCAGGCCTTGGCAGGCGCGCAAAGCCACCAGTAGCTCGATGCTCACCAATTGCGCCGCACCGACACAGGCCAACCCCATGGCCAAGGTCGCTCCGATGATCACCGCGCGCGGTGGCAGCCTGCCCAGCAGCCAGGGCGCGAACAGGAACCCTGCCAATTTGCAGGCGGTGTAAGCAACGTCCAGCCAGGCGAATTCATCCGGCGTGGCATGGGTATCGCCCATGATGTCGTTGCGCCCTATCGCCAGCACGCTGCTGGCGATGGCGTCGGTGAGCGCAGCCAGTACGATGCCAGCAACCAGCAGCCACCCTTTAAGCCACCTGACGCCCACCTTCCGGGTGCTCACGAGCCACCTCCGACCTCGATCCGCACTCGCGCCGACAGCCCCGGCACGATGCGCCCGGGCAACGGGTTGTGGGCCAGGCGAATCTTCACCGGCACCCGCTGCACCACACGCACGAAATTGCCCGTTGCGTTGTCCGGCGGCAACAGGCTGAACGCCGCGCCGCTGCCAGGTGCGAAGCTGTCTACCACGCCTTCGAGGCTGTCCTGCGGGTAGCCATCCAGGGTGACCCGTGCCCGCTGCCCAGGCTGGATTTGCTCCAGTTGGGTTTCCTTGAAGTTGGCCACGATCCATACCCCGTCGACCGTGACCAGATCGAGCAAGGCAGCACCCGGCATAACGAATCGTCCGACCCGTACCTGGCGATTACCAATCACTCCGGCAACCGGCGCCCGCACCACGGTATGTTCAAGCTCGATCAGCGCCAGGTCGCGCGCGGCCCTGGCCTGGGCGATAGCCGCCACGGCCGCCTCGCGCTGGGCATCCAGCACGGCGATACGCTGACGCTGAGCATCGAGTGTCGCCGCCGCAGCCTTCAGCGCGGCCTCGGCGCTGCTTCGGGCGGCGTCGGTCTGATCGACCAAGGCCTGGCTGATTGCACTGTACTGAATCAGCTTGCGGCTGCGCTCGTGGGTTTTGCTGGCCAGCTGCCGCTCGGCCTGGGCCGACTGGCGCTGCGCCTCGGCCTGGCGGACCTGCGCCTGCTGCAGGCGTGTCTGAGCGTCGACATCGCCAAGACGCGCCTCGGCAGCCTTCAGGTTGGCCTGCGCCTGGGCCAGGTGCGCACGGTAGTCGCGGTCATCGATACGGAACAACACGTCACCGGCCCTGACCTGCTGATTGTCCCCGACCTCCACCGCCGTCACGTAACCCGACACCTTGGCCGCCAGCGACGTTACATCTCCACGCACATAGGCGTTGTCGGTAAAGGCGGCGTCAGCAGAGCGCAACGTCAGCCAGCCCACAGCCAGCAACAGTATCGCTGCCACGCACAGCACGACGCCCACTATCTTCATCCGTGCAGGCTGCGGCATCACCGCCGCGCGGGCCTGCTCAGGTTCATGTGTGTTCATGATGCGTTGTCCTGTATTCGGCCCTGGTGGCATGGCACTGCCAACAGGGCCGAAGGCCTACTTCTCGCTCGGCGTGACCAGTACCGTCTCATTGCTGTCGAGCACGAACACGGCCATCAGCTTGGCCGGCTTGCTGTCGCTGGCGTTGGCACTGACGCCATGGAAAGCGCCCGGTGCCTCGTACCAGTTTTCGCCAGGTTTGTAGACCTTGGCTGGCTCGCCATTGACGCTGCTGCGCACTTCGCCTTCCAGCACCGTGGCATAGATGAATGCGGATTTCGGATGCCGATGCGCGGGCGACGCGGCCCCGGGGGCGTAGTCGACGATCACTCCGCGCATGCTTTTGCCTGGCACGTTGGGCAGTGGTCTGTCGAAGACCACGGTGACTTTGCTGACTGGCCGCTCGGCGGCGATTACCGGGGTTATGGCCAGCACGGTGAACGCGGCGGCCAGGAGGGGGCGGCTGAACATGAGTTTGCTCCTTCGTTTAGGGATAGGGGTTGAATCGCTCACTGGCGAGCCAGCCAGTCTTCGAAGCGGATGTTGCCAAGCCGCGCGCCGCTGCCGGGAGTCAGCGACTTGTCATCGAGCTCGGCACCGAAATAGCGGGCGTGCACATCCGGCACCACCTTTCGCGTATCGCCACGCAGGCGCAGGAAGCGGCGCACGAGCTCATCCAGTGGCGCGGCCTCTGGCCCGGCGACCTCCAGCGTGCCGAGCACGGGTGGCGCCAACGCCACATCGATCAGCGCCGCGACCACGTCATCCGCGGCCAAAGGCTGGAACAGCGCCGGCGACAGGCGAATCTCCTCTCCCACCGTCCCTGCCTGGGCAATGCCTTCGACGAACTCGAAGAACTGCGTGGCGCGCAGAATGGTGTACGGCAGCGCGGACTCCCTAATCAGCGCCTCCTGGGCGACCTTGGCCCGGAAGTAGCCATTTTCCGGCAACCGCTCGCTGCCCACGATAGACAACGCGACATGATGCTTGACCCCTGCAGCTTTCTCGGCTGCCAGCAGGTTGCGGGTGGACGTCTCGAAAAAATCGAGCACCGCCTGGTCCTCCCAGGACGGGGCATTCGCCACATCCACAACCACATCCGCACCGTTCATCGCCTCTGCCAATCCCTCGCGGGTGATGCTGTTCACCCCCGTGCTCGGCGCTGCCGCAACGGCATCGTGGCCGCGCTCGCGCAGGCCATCGACAAGCTTCGAACCAATGAGGCCAGTGCCTCCGATCACCACGATTTTCATTGGGGCTGTCTCCACGTTCACGACTGCAACCATTGCCGTCGTGGTGGTTCAAGCATGCGCCGCCGCCCTGTGCAGAGTCCTTGCGCACCGGCTGGATTTGCCTCCAGGCTTGCTTGAATTTCCGTCCAAACTGTTCAATCCACGCCCTGGCATGTGCAGCCAGCTTTGCGCTGCCGTATCATCGGCCCATACCACTGAACAGTCGCCTCGGACACGAAGCCTAGGGCGTGCGAGGGGATGTCACGTGCCATTCGAGTTTGACGACTATGTGCTCGACGAACAGCGCAGGGAGCTGACCCTGTGCGGGAAGGCCGTGGCCATCGGCCCGCAGGTGTTCGACCTGCTCTTGCAACTGGTCAGTCACCGCGACCAGGTGCTGGGGCGTGACGAGTTGTTGGCGCGCGTGTGGAACGGCAAGATCGTCTCGGAATCGACCATCACCAGCCATATCAATGCCGTGCGCAAAGCCATCGGCGATTCCGGTGAAGAGCAGCGCCTGGTACGCACGATCGCGCGCAAGGGCTACCGCTTCGTCGGCCTGGTCCGCGAGCCTTCCAGCAGCGCGGCACAGGCCCCATCCGAACCTGTTCCCGTCGCCTGCGGGCCTGCCCTGCCCGATAAACCGTCGATCACCGTGCTGCCCTTCCAGAACCTCAGCGGTGACCCTGAGCAGGACTATTTCGCCGACGGGATGGTCGAGGACATCATCGCCGCCCTGTCCCGCATTCGCTGGCTGTTCGTCATCGCCCGCAACTCGAGCTTCACCTTCAAAGGCCAGCGCATCGATGTGCAGCAGGTTGGCCAGGCACTGGGCGTGCGCTATGTGCTCGAAGGCAGCGTGCGCAAGGCTGGCAAGCGGCTACGCATTACCGGCCAGCTGATCGACGCCACCAGCGGCGAGCATCTGTGGGCCGAGCGTTTCGAGGGGCGGCTCGACGATCTGTTCGAGTTGCAGGATCAGGTGACCGAAAGCGTGGTGGGCGCCATCGCCCCGCAGCTGGAAAGGGCGGAGATCGAACGTGCCAAGCGCAAGCCCACCGACAACCTGTGCGCCTACGATTACTACCTGCGCGGCACGGCCAAGCTGCATAACGGCACTCGCGACGCCATCGCTCAGGCTCTACCGCTGTACTACCAAGCCATCGAACTGGACCCTGAGTTCGCTTCGGCCTATGGCATGGCGGCGTGGTGCTACTTCTGGCGCAAGCTCAATGGCTGGATGGATGATCGCGCCCAGGAAATCACCGAGGGTGCCCGGCTTGCGCGCCTGGCAGTGGAACTGGGGCGTGACGATGCCGTGGCGTTGACCCGCGGCGGCCATGCCCTGGGGCACCTGACGGGTGACCTGGACGGCGCGATAGCGCTGCTTGACCGGGCGCGCCTGCTCAACTCAAACCTGGCGCCGGCCTGGTACCTGGGCGGAATACTCAGGGCGTTACGCGGCGAGACACAGACCGCCATCGACAATCTCAAGCACGCCACACGGCTGAGCCCACTGGACCCGGAGATGTTTCGCATGCAGGTGGGCATGGCGTTGGCGCATTTCTTTGCCGGGCGGCTGGATGAGGCTGTGGAGTGGGCGGAAAAGTCGCTGGGGAATCTGCCCAGCCTGCTGGCGGCGGTGGCCCTGCTGGCGGCCAGCCATGCACTGAGCGGGCGGATGGACAGCGCGCACCGGGCGATGGAGCGCTTGCGAGCACAAGACCCAGGGCTGCGGGTGTCGACCTTGCGCCAGTGGCTGCCGATTTACCGCGATGAGGATCTGGCCCGATTTGCCGAAGGGTTGAGGTTGGCGGGGTTACCGGCTTGATCGGGGATGCATGAAACCCTGGCCTGGATTGCCTTCGTTGGAGTACCGAAGCTCCAGCTACAAATTTGTACCCGCCACCAGTGAACCTGGATTGAGGCGCACAGTCTTAGCCGAGCCCTTAATTCGGCCTTGCCGCCGTCATTCACCAGAGCCATTCACCCCATGCGCCAAGCAGTCCGTCGCTCCCCCTTTGTCTCGCTCTGCTTCATTCCTTTTCTTCCCCTGTTTGCCAACCCCGCCCATGCCAGCGGGGAAAGGCAACTGGTGGCAGCCATCAACGACTATCGCACCCAGCCACAACGCTGCGAGCGGCGCATTATCCGGGGCTCGACGCCGCTGGTGCTGAAGCCGAAACTGGCGTTGCCGGTCGGCTACGGCGGGGGTTTGCGGGAAGGATTGAAGGCTGCGGGGTATCAGGCGGTGAAGGTGCGGGCTATCCGTCTGGTCGGCGCACAAGATGCCGAGGAGGCGTTCGACATGCTGCGCAGCGACTACTGCACGGCCCTGCTCGATAGCCAATATGCCGATATCGGCGTCAGTCGCTCACGCAACGAGTGGCGGGTGCTGCTGGCTCGGCCCCTGCTCGATGCCCAGCTCGGCGATGGGCGATCGGCAAGCAAAGCGTTGCTGGCACAGGTGAACGCTGCACGGGCGAAACCACGCCTGTGTGGTCGCAAGCGCTTTGCCGCTGCACGCCCGCTGGCCTGGAACACCGCCCTGGGAACGGCGGCGCAGCGACACAGCCGGGCGATGGCCAACGATAATTTCTTCGCGCACCGCGACCTCGACGGTGATCTACCTGCGGATCGGGCATGGGATGCCGGCTACCGTGGGCGGCAGATCGGCGAGAACATTGCCGCAGGCCAAGGGTCACCGAGCAAGGCAATGGCAGGCTGGCTGGCCAGCCCCGGGCATTGCGCCAACCTGATGAACCCGATGTTTACCCAGGTGGGTGCGGCCTTTGCCGAGAACTCGCGTAGCGATAACGGCGTGTACTGGACGATGCTGTTCGGCGCGCCCTGACTGACTCAGGCTGCAGACCCCGAACGAGCCGCCGTTCAGACTTGCAGGCCACCCCACGGCCAGCCGCAGACGCCGGGGCTGGCCTGACGGATGCCCTACAGCACTTCGAACAGCCCTGCCGCGCCCATCCCGCCGCCAACACACATGGTCACCACCACGTACTTCACCCCGCGCCGCCTGCCCTCCAGAAGCGCATGCCCGACCATCCGCGCACCGCTCATGCCGTAGGGGTGGCCGATGGCAATGGCACCGCCATTGACGTTCAGCTTCGCAGGGTCTATCTGCAAACGCTGGGCACAGTACAGTACCTGGCAGGCGAACGCTTCGTTCAGCTCCCACAGACCGATGTCGTCCACGTTCAGGCCGTGCTGGTGCAGCAACCTGGGCACCGCCAGCACCGGGCCGATACCCATTTCCTCAGGAGCCAGACCGGCCACGGCGATACCACGATACAGCCCCAGCGGCGCCTTGCCCGACCTTGCGGCCAGTGCGCCTTCCATCAGCACGCAGGCACTGGCGCCATCAGACAGCTGGCTGGCATTGCCGGCCGTCACGCAGCCGCCTTCGACAACTGGCTTCAGCCCTTGCAGGTCTGCCAGGGTGGTCGCCGGCCGGTTACCTTCGTCCTGGCTGAGGCAGACTTCCTCATGGCTCACTGCACCGGACAGCTTGTCGACCACCTTCCTGCGTGCCGAGACAGGCACGATTTCATCGGCAAACAACCCCGCCGCCTGCGCCGCTGCAGTGCGTTGCTGCGACTGCAAGGCGTAGGCGTCCTGCGCTTCCCGGCTGATGCCATAGCGGCGGGCGACAAACTCGGCGGTTTGCAGCATCGGCATGTAGGCGTGTTCGCTCATTCGCAGCACGGCAGGGTCATAGGCCTCGCTGGCCAGCTGGTTGTGCACCTGCTGGACCAGGCTGATCTGCTCCTGGCCGGCGCCGATGGTCACCTGCATACCATCGACAATGATCTGCTTGGCCGCTGTAGCGATGGCCATCAGGCCCGACGCACACTGGCGGTCGAGGGTCTGCCCGCTGACCGATTGCGGCAAGCCGGCAGCCAGCGCCGACAGTCGGCCAGGATTGATCGCGGCGGTACCACTCTGCATGGCGGTACCCAGCACCAGATCCTCCACCTGCGCCGGCTCGATACCAGCCCGCTCGACGGCTGCCCGAATGGCGACGGCAGTCATGCTGGGGGTTTTCAGGTCGTTGAAGGCGCCACGCATGGCTTTGCCGATGGGTGTGCGGGCAGTGGCTACGATCACGGCGTCTTTCATGGTCGAAATTCCTCGGGGAGTAAAGGCTGCAGTTCGCTCAACACCTGCCGCAAGCGGGCAGGCACCGAAACCGGGCGTCGGCCCTGCCGGTCGACGAATACATGGACGAAGCGTCCGGTGGCGCAAGCCAGGGATTGGCCTTGGATGAATACGGCCAACTGGTACTGCACCGAGGTGTTGCCCAGCCGGCTTACCGCCAGGCCCACCTCGATGCCCTGCGGAAACGCTACAGGCGACTGGTAGTCGCAGGCCGAACTGACCACCAGCGCAATCACCGCGCCATGGTGGATATCCAGTCCGCCCTGCTCGATCAGCAGGCGGTTCACGGCGCTGTCGAAAAAGCCGTAATAGACCACGTTGTTCACGTGCCCGTAGGCGTCATTGTCATGCCAGCGGGTGGCGATTGGCGTGTAGTGCCGGTAGTAGTCACGTTGCCGATGCACACTCATCAGTAGGCAGCCTCGTAGATGGCCAGTGCATCGGCCTGGGTGACTTCACGCGGGTTGTTGACCAGCAGGCGCTGCTGTTGCATGGCATCTTCTGCCAGTTGCGGCAGGCGATGGCGCGGAACATCGGCATCACGCAGCCGCCCAGGCAAACCGCAGCGGGCGCCCAGCGCGGCCAGTTCCTCGACGAACTGATCAGCCCGCCGGTACAGGTCGCCAGGCTGCAACCGTGCGCCCAACAGGGGCACCGCCAGCTGGGCATAGTCCGTCACCGTCACGGGCAGGTTGAAACGCAGCACATGCGGCAACACCAATGCATTGGACAGGCCATGGGGAATGTGGAAGTGCCCACCCAACGGATAAGCCAGCGCGTGCACCGCCGCCACCGGGGCATTGGCAAACGCCTGGCCGGCCAGGCAGGCGCCCAGCAGCATGGCCTGACGCGCATCCAGATTGCCGCCATTGTGCACGGCCTGATCCAGGTTTTCCGCCAGCAGCCGCAGCGCCTCGCGCGCCAGCAGGCTGGACAGCGGGTTGCGCTTGAGGCGGCTGGTATAGGCTTCGATGGCATGCACCATGGCATCGATACCGGTTGCGGCGGTTACTGCCGGGGGCAGGCCGAGCGTGCAGACGGCATCGAGTACCGCCAGGTCCGGCAGCAGCAGCGGCGAGACGATGCCCATCTTGCTGGTGGCGCCGGTGGTGACGATGGCGATCGGCGTCACCTCCGAACCGGTGCCGGCCGTGGTCGGCACCTGGATCAACGGCAGGCGTCGGCCCTTGGCCTTGTCCATGCCATAGAGTTCGGCAAGCGACTGGTTGCAGTCGCGGTGGGCCAGCAGCGCGACCAGCTTGGCAACATCCATCGAACTGCCGCCGCCAAAGCCCACCACCAGGTCGGCACCGATATGCCGGGCCCGCTGGGTGGCTGCCAGTACACAAGCTTCGCTGGGGTCGGCGGTAACCTCGCTGAAGATCGCCACGCCGACCTTGGCCGTCGTGAATCCCGGTAGCAGATCATCGAGCATGCCCAGGCGGGCGATACCGGGGTCACTGACGATCAGCACGCGCCGTGCGCCGCGCTCGCGGCACAGAGTGGCAAGGCGCTGCACCGCGCCCGCTTCGCAGAGGATCTGCCCGGTAGTGGCAAAACTGAAAGGCTGCATCTGGCTCTCCTTGTCGTCGTTGGCCCTGCGTCAGAAGGCGAAGTCACTCGCTGGCAGTGCCATGAGGCAATCTGCACCGCCCAGCAGGGCTTCGCGGTGCGCGGTGGCGCGGGGCAGGACGCGTCGCCAGTAGAACTGCGCCGCGTGCAGCTTGGCCCGGTAGAAATCCGTTTCGGCACTGCCGCCAGCCAGCGCCGTCTCGGCGCGCACGGCCGCCTGCAGCCAAAACGCTGCGAGCAGCACATAGGCCGAGTAGGCCAGGAAGTCCACCGAGACCGCGCCCATTTCCTGAGGGTCACGCTGGCAAGCCTCGACTACATGGCCTGCCAGCGCACGCCATTCCTCCAGGCGCTGCCCGACCGCTGTCGCCATGGCATGCAGACCACCACCGACACCAGCCGCCTCGACATGCAGGGCCAGTTCATCGACCAGCAAGTTCAGCTCGGCCCCGCCGTCGCCCAGCAGCTTGCGGCGCACCAGGTCGAGAGCCTGGATGCCGTTGGTGCCTTCATAGAGCTGGGTGATGCGGCTGTCGCGCATCAACTGCTCCATGCCCCACTCGCGGATATAACCGTGTCCGCCATATAGCTGCACGCCAAGGCTGGCGACCTCCTGCCCGACATCGGTGAAAAACGCCTTGACGATCGGGATCAGCAGTGCCGCCCGCCGGGTTGCGCCCATGCGTGCCTGATCGCTAGCCGCTGCGTGCTCCAGGTCGAGCTGCCGGGCGGTATAGATGGCCAGCATTCGGCAGCCCTCGGTGAGGGTTTTCTGGGTCAGCAGCATGCGTCGCACATCCGGGTGGACGATGATCGGATCGGCCGGCCTGTCCGCCGCCGCCGGGCCGGTCAGCGCGCGCGATTGCAAGCGCTCGCGTGCATAGGCCAGCCCCCCCTGGAAGGCCGCTTCGGCAATGCCCAGCCCTTGCAGGCCGACTTGGAAACGGGCGTCGTTCATCATGGTAAACATGCACGCCAGGCCTTGGTTGGCCTCGCCTACCAGCCATCCCTGGGCACCGTCGAAATTCATCACGCAAGTCGAGGCGCCCTTGATGCCCATCTTGTGCTCCAGCGCGCCACAGCCCAACGCGTTGCGTTCGCCGCCCGGCAGCAGCTTGGGCACCAGGAACAGGCTGATGCCCCGCACCCCGGCCGGCGCATCGGGCAGGCGTGCAAGTACCAGATGAACGATATTGTCGGTCAGGTCCTGTTCGCCGCCACTGATGAAGATCTTGCTGCCTGTGATGCGATAGGAACCGTCGACCTGCGGCTGGGCACGGGTGCGCAGCAAGGCCAGGTCGGTGCCGGCCTGCGGCTCGGTGAGGCACATGGTGCCGGCCCACTCGCCACTGACCATGCGCGCCAGATAGGACTGCTGCAGCGCCGGGCTGCCATGGCGATGCAAAGCCAGCACGGCACCTTCGGTGAGGCCGGAGTAGATGCGGAACGACAACGACGCGGCCATCAGCATTTCGTGGAAGCTGGCCGAGGCCATTTGCGGCAGGCCCTGCCCGCCGTAAGCCTGCGGCCCGGTCATGCTGGCCCAGCCATGGGCCACGTATTGCCGGTAGGCGTCGCGGAAACCATCGGGCGTGATGACCTCCCCATCAGCCAACTGGCAGCCCTGCTCGTCACTGTTGCGGTTGAGCGGAGCGACTACCTCGCCGGTAAAGCGCGCGGCCTCTTCCAGTATGCCGTCGAGTGTGTCGCGGTCCAGTTCGATACCCAGCTGCTGACAATGGGCGGCAACGTCAAACAGCTCGTGCAGCACGAAGCGCATGTCGCGCAAGGGAGCCTGGTAGTTCATGCCTGAACCTCCGGCTGCTGCTCGAAACGCTTGCCGTTGGCCACCAGCGTGCAGAGCAGAGCGGCCGGGCGCCAGTGCTCGCCCAGTACGCTTTGCAGGTATTCCAGCCGAGCCAGGACGAATGCTGCACTCTGGTCATCGGCCCAGCGCATCGGGCCACCTGTGGCCGCAGGGAAGCCATAGCCGTTGAGCCACACCCGGTCGATGTCGGCGCTGCTGGCAGCGATGCCTTCCTGCAGAATCTTCGCGCCCTCGTTGACCAGCGCCAGCAGGCAGCGCTCGACGATTTCCTCGGCGCTGATGCCCCGGCGTCGGTAACCCAGGTCGTTGGAAATCTTGAGCACCAGGGCGTCGACCTCGGGGTCATGCTCGGCCTGGCGGCTGCCAGGTGCATAACGGTAATAGCCCTTCCCTGTCTTCTGACCCAGCCGGCCCAGATCACACAGCGCATTATCCACTTGCACCAGCGGATCGTGCATGCCCTGCCTGGCCAGCTGGCGGGCACGCCATTCCAGGTCGATACCGACCACGTCGTACATGCGGAACGGGCCCATGGCAAAACCGAACTGTTGCAGCACCGCATCCACCTGATGCGGCAGCGCACCTTCGAGCAGCAACTTGCGCGCTTCGGCCACATAACTGCGCAGCATGCGGTTGCCGATGAAACCGGGGCAGTTGCCGGCCACTACCGCCACCTTGCCCAGGCGCTCGCCCAGCGCCAGGGCGGTATGGAGCACCGCCTGGTCGGTGTGCGCGCCGCGCACTATCTCGAGCAGCTTCATGACATGCGCGGGGCTTAAGAAATGCAGGCCCAGTACGTGCGACGGTCGCCGGGTCACCGCCGCGATCGCGTCGATGTCCAGCGCCGAGGTGTTGCTGGCCAGGATCGCCTCCGGTTTGAGGTGCTGGTCCAGGGCCCGGAAGATTTCCTGTTTCAGTTCAAGGCTTTCATACACTGCCTCGATCACCAGATCGGCCTGGGCCAGCGCGGCGTAGCCATCCACCGCCTGCACTCGCGCCAGGCAGGCTTCGGCCTCGGCCTGGGTGACACGCTGCTTCTCCACCTGCTGGGTCCAGGCCTGGCTGACCATGCTCAGGCCAGCGTCCAGGGCTGATGCGTTGCTGTCGAGCCACAGCACCGACAGCCCGGCACTGGCGAGGCTGATGACAATGCCGCGGCCCATGGTACCTGCGCCTATCACGGCCACCTGGTTGATCGGAAAGGGGGTATTCACGCGCAACGCTCCTGCTTGTTGTAGGTATGAGGACAGGCATCACCCTAAGCAGGCCGCAGGTATTTTTGAAATTTCAATTTCGTATGCCATATATTCTGCCCATGAATATTTCCAACTTCGATCTGAACCTGCTGCGGGTCTTCGACATGTTGCTGCGCGAGCAGAACGTCTCACGGGCGGCTGAACGCCTGGCCCTGACCCAGCCCACTGTCAGCAACGCCCTGGCGCGGTTGCGCGACCAGCTGGGCGACCCGCTGCTGGTTCGTGTGGGCCGGCGCATGCGCCCTACGCCACGGGCGTTGGCGCTGGAAGGGCCGATTCGAGCGGCGCTGCAACAAATCGAGCAGACCCTGGCCACTGGCGATGCCTTCGAGCCACGGCGCAGCCACCGTCAACTGCGCATCGCCCTCACCGACTTCGTCGAACAGTTGTGCATGCCACCGCTGCTGGCACGCCTGCAGGTACTGGCCCCGCACTTGCGCATCGATGTGGTGCACCTGGCTCCCAACCTGCCGGCCGAAGCGCTGGACCGCGGCGACCTCGACCTGGTACTGGGGCGCTTCGATGAGGTGCCGGCACGTTTCAGCCGCCGCCCCTGGAGGCGTGAAACCCTGCAAGTCGCGCTGCGCCAGAAGCATCCGCAACTGGCGCCGGACCAGGCACTGGATCTTCAGGCGTTTCTTGGTTTGCGGCACATCTGGGTACACGGTGGCCAGACCCGCGGCATGGTCGACCAATGGCTGGCCGAACAAGGCCTGACCCGGAAAATTGCTTACACCACCCCCAACTACCTTCAAGCAGCGCATCTGGCCGCCGCCACCGAGATGTGCGTGGTGCTGCCGCGGCAACTTGCGCAGCAGTTCGCCAAGTTGCTGCCCTTGGCCGTGCACGAACTGCCCTTCGCCCTGGAGCCGTTCGAGCTGGAACTGGTGCACCTGACCCATCGTCGGCACGACCCCGCCCTGGCCTGGCTGGTGGAGCAGATCCTGGAGCTTCCGCCTGCCTGAGGCCATCAGCAAATGCGATGGCAACCATGCCGCTCTGGTATTGGCTGGTGCCCGAACCCGTCCCCTACAGTGGTCCGCCACCATAACAACAAGGACACACCATGCGCTTCCCACTGTCGATGCTGGCGCTCGCCCTGCTGGCGCCCCTCCCGAGCCTGGCCACTACGGCGGCAAAGGATGCCACCCCGGCCACCCACGCCAGCAACCAGCAATGGCTGCAACGCCTGCCTTTCGATGACCACGGGGATTTCGAAGCGGCCCGGCGCGGGCTGCTTGAACGCTTCGACGGGCCGGTCGCGACCGCCGATGGCAAGACTGTGTGGGACCTGGGTCAGTATCGTTTTCTCGACCCGACGCAGGCCCCGGCCACGGTAAACCCGAGCCTGTGGCGCATCGCCCAACTGAACACCATCGCCGGCCTGTTCAAGGTCACCGAAGGCATCTACCAGGTCCGCGGCCTGGACTTGGCCAACATGACCATCGTTGAAGGCCAGGACGGGCTGATCGTGCTCGATCCGCTGCTGGCCGTCGAAACCGCAAAGGCCGGCCTTGAACTGTATTTTCGGCACCGCCCGCGCAAGCCGGTGACCACGCTGATCTACACCCACCCGCACATCGACCATTTCGGCGGCGCGCGCGGGGTGATCGACGAGGCGGACGTAAAGGCCGGCAAGGTCCAGGTCATTGCACCCGAAGGCTTCTTCGAGCATGCCATCGGCGAAAACGTGCTGGCCGGCCCGGCCATGAAACGCCGCGCCCAGTACATGTACGGTGCCCCGCTGCCCCGCGGGCCACGCGGCCAAGTGGATGCCGGCCTGGGCAAAGGGGTGCCGGCCAACGCCACCGTCAGCCTGATAGCGCCGACGCTGGAAATCAGCCAGCCGCTGCAACGCATGACCCTCAGCGGCGTGGACGTAGAGTTCCAGTTGACCCCTGGCACCGAAGCGCCAGCGGAGATGAACATCTACTTCCCTGGGCTCAAGGCTCTGTGCATGGCCGAGAATGCCACCCACGTGCAGCACAATGTTCTGACCCTGCGCGGTGCGCTGGTACGCGACCCGAAAGTCTGGGCGCACTACCTGGACCAATCGCTGTTGCGTTACGGCGACCAGGCCGAGGTAGTGTTCGCCCAGCATCACTGGCCGACCTGGGGCGGGCCGGCAATCCGCGAGTACCTGGCCGACCAGCGCGACATGTATGCCTTCATCGATAGCCAGACCTTGCGCCTGATCAACCAGGGCCAGACACCAATGGAAATCGCCCAGAGCCTGGCCAACCTTCCGCCGCGCCTGGCCAGCAAGTGGTACAGCCGCGACTACTATGGCTCGCTAAGCCATAACGTACGTGCGGTCTACCAACGCTACATGGGCTTTTACGATGGCAACCCGGCCAACCTCGACCCACTGCCGCCGCAAGCTGCCGGCAAGCGCTACGTGGCGGCAATGGGTGGCGCCGATCAGGTGCTGGCCCAGGCACGCCAAGCCTTTGCCGAAGGTGACTACCGCTGGGTCGCGCAGCTGGTGAACCATCTGGTATTCGCCGAACCAGACAATACCGCAGCGCGCGAACTGCAGGCCGATGCGCTGGAACAGCTGGGTTACCAGAGCGAGAACGCTACCTGGCGCAACGCCTACCTCAGCGGCGCCCAGGAGCTGCGCGGTGGAATAGCCGCCGCCACCGGCAGTGGCGGCAATGCCGACGACATGGTGCGGGCACTGACCCCAAGCCTGTTCTTCGATTACCTTGGGGTACGGGTGGATGCCTTCAAGGCGGCGGAGAGCGACCTGAGCATCAACTGGCGCTTCACCGACCTGGGTGAAGACTATGCCCTGACCCTGCGCAACGGCGTGCTCACCCATCGCGACCTGGCTCGTCACGCCCAGGCCAATGTGCAGGTGAGCATGAGCAAACAGACATTGGACCGCATTGCCCTGAAGCAGACCGGGTTCCTCAAGGAGGCCACGCTGGGCGAGATCTCCATCGAAGGTGAGCGGGTGAAGTTCCTGCGTTTCATGGGCGGCCTGGAGAACGCCGATTCCCGTTTCAACATCGTGACCCCCTGAGCGCCGGCATCTTCGCCGGCAAGCCCGCTCTCACAGGTACCGCAATGGCGTCTGGATTCACATCGTATCTGTGGGAGGGGTTTCAGCCCCCGTTCGCCAACCGGTACAACCCTGCCAGCGCCATCAGGCACACCGCGCTACCCAGTGCCATTACCGGCAGAATCGCAGGCTGACCGCGCTCGGCCCGCAACATCGCCAGCCCCTCGCTGTAGCGCCGCCCCTGACGGGTCAACAGCGTCAGCGTTGCGAAGCCGACTACTGCCGCCAGCGCCAGGTCGCCCTGTCGCAAAGCCAACCCCGCGACCGCCACCAGCGCCAACCAGGTACGCCGCCAAGCCAGTTCGGTGCGTTCGGCCTGCAAGCCCGGATCAGGCATGCCAGCGCGGCCACAACACGACAGCGGCCATCAACGCCGCGACCAGGCAACCCAGCGCCAACAGCGGCACCAGCGCCGGCAGCGGCAATGGCCGGAGCTGACGCAAGGCACGCTCCACCCGCAGCCAGCGCAGGCAGGCGCCGGCGCTCAGCAACATGCTCAGCAACATCAGGCTGCCGACAAGCCAGAGCCGAAGCGGCGCCTGCAGGGCCTGGCCGGCAAAGGTCTCGATGGCAATGCCACCTCCCAGCAACGCCAGCGCGGTACGGATCCAGGCCAGGAACGTACGCTCGTTGGCCAAGGTGAAGCGAGGGTCGGGCGCCTCGCCCTGCCCCAGCAGACGCCGAGCCCAGTCCGGCCGTGGTTCAAAGGCGTCCATCAGCGCACGCCAAAGCTGCGCAGGGCGCCGGGAGAAAAATACGAAAGGCTGGTGCGAACATTGAAGTCGAACGGGCGACGTTGCTCGTTGATCAGCCCCGACGCATGGTAGCGGCCACTCTTAAGGTCATAGGTGACCTCCATTGCGTTGACCGCCACCTCGCCGCCTGGGTGGTAGAAGCTGTGGGCCTGTGATGTACGCCACAGATGGCCGCCAGCATCGTAGCTGTCGGTTTCGAGAATGGCCCAGGTGTCTTCGTCCACATAGAAGCGTCGCTTGGCGTAGATGTGCTGTGCGCCGGGCTTCAGCGTCGCCTCCACCACCCACACCCGGTGCAGCTCGTAGCGTGTGGGCGCCGGATTGACATGACCAGGCCTGATCAGCTCGGCATAGCGCAGCTCGGGCGATGCCAGGCGGTAGCTGTTGTACGGCACGTGCAGGGCCTGCTTGCCCAGCAGCTTCCACTGGTAACGGTCGGGGGCGCCATTGAACATGTCGCGGCTGTCGGCAGTACGCAGGCCTGCGGTGCCTGGCCCCGTGGTGTCGTAGGCGATGTTCGGCGCGCGCCGCACACGCCGCTGACTGGCACTGTAGACCCAGGACAAGCGGGGCTCGGCTACCTGGTCAAGGGTTTCGTGAACCACCATGGCATCACCGGCAAGCCGTGATGGTGCCGTCATGCGGTAGGTGAAGTAATACAACACATTGCTTGCACCCAGCCCACCCAGGCCTTCCGGGCGGGCTACATCCTGGCGCGCGCTCATCAGCACGAAGCGGCCGTTCTTGAACGGTGTGACGCTGTCGGACATCTGAATGTAACTGGCATTGCGGTGCCGGGTCAGATGGTTCCAGATCACCTCCAGCCCGTTGTCCGGCCGGGGAAACGCAATCACTCCATTGAACCCGCGCAGGCCGTTGCCCTGGTCATCCAGCTGCGCCTGCGCTGCATTGCGGGCGGCCGAGGCGGCGACGCCGGCAGGCACCGCGACACTGCGATGGGTGGGGTAGACCGGCAGTTCGAAGGTGTGCGGGAAGCGCTTGAGCAAGGCTACCTGGCCGTCGGAAAGCTGGCCCTGGTAACGCCGATAGTTGGCCGCCGTGATCCGGTACAGCGGCTGCTCGGCGGCATACGGATCCAGCGGCGTGCCGTTGTCACCCAGGCGCTGCTGGGCGACGCTCAACCCGCCTTGCCAGGCCGGGATACGGCCGTCCGGGCTGGCCGCGCGTTCGGCGCCCACAGGGGTCAGGTTGTCTGGCAGGCCTGTCGCAGCCAGTGCGCCGCTGGCCCAGAACAGGCCGATCATCACCATTCGCATATTCATCATCATGCCCTCAGAAGGTGACGCCCAGGCTCAGCGAGACAAAGTCCCGGTCACCACGGGTGCCATAGTCGCCATCGATAAAGTCGGTGTACGACAGGCTCAGGCTGTAGGTACTGGCAAGCGTCGCATCCAGCCCGATGCTCATGGCCTTGGAGCCTTCGCTGAAAGCCGAGCCTTCCACCGGGCCTGTACCGTGCACATCGTGCGACCAGGACAGGTTCGGCCGCAGGTCGAAGCCGGCGATCACGTTGGGGTAGGTCAAGGTCGCGCGTAACCGGTAGCCCCAGGAGAACGGGGTCATGAAGCCTTGGTCGTTACAGTGCTCTGGCGTTTTGGAAATCGCCCGGCAGACGCTGTTGTCCGCCAGCTCGCCACTGTTGAAGGTACCCGAGCGGCCGTAGCGCGGGCCTCCGCCGCCCTCCAGCCCACCGACGTAGGTGGCCCCGGCCTCGCCCACCAGTAGCATCTGGTTGGCCCCCAGTACCTGACTGAAGGCATGTACGGCGGTCACCTGAAGCTGGGTCACCTCCTTGCGCCGGTAGCCGTCGAACAGGGTGCTGGCGCTTTCTGGCCGCAGCCCGTCGCCCAGCAAAGGCGAACGTCCCTCGACGTTGAGCAGCGACTGGATGATGTCGGTACCGTTGAGTTGCATGGGCATATTCGGCCGGTAACTCAGCTCACCCTGCAGGGCCGTACCGCTGCGCAGGGTGGTGGCGAACGACAACCCGTACATGCGGATGTCCTCGGGGTACTGCACACGGTACTGGGAGGTACCCAGGCGCAATGCACCGACCAGCGACTGACCGGCAGCGGAGCCGAGGAACCCGGCGCAACCGGCCGGGCCGATACCCAGGTTGGCGCACAACTGGGGGGCGAAGCGGCTGTTGTCGAAATAAGGGCTGCTGACCGTCCCCAGATAAGGCGTGCGGCTGTGATAGTTGGCTGCGTAGGCACCGAACTCGGTATCCAGCGCCGCCACGTACCAGCGCAACGACACACCCCACTGCCCGCCGTCGCGGGCATCCTGGTCACTGCCCCGGGGTATGCGCACGCCTTCGCTGGTCAGGTTCACGCCAAACGGTGCAAGGCCGGCCACGGCAGCCGGGTTGCCAAGCAACCTGGCTCCCACGTCCAGGCCATCGCAACCATCGGGCAGGAAATCGTTGTTGGAGAAGAACGTGCCACAGTTGTCGAGCTGGGTCTGGTCCCAGTCCAACTGGTAGAAGCCATCGACCGACAACGCCTCGGTCAGGTTCTGCGTGAAGTAGAACAGGTTCACCGGCACCAGCGCGTCCTTCACCTCGGAACCTGGGCGGCGCAGCGCCGCCAGGTTGAAGGGGTTGATGACGTTCAGCCCGCCCTGGATGAAGGTGCTCTCGCCCCAGTTCACTACCTGCTTGCCCAGCCTTGCCGAGCCTGGCTGGCCATCGATGTCGTAGAGGTAGTAGCCAAAGGCGTCGAGCAGCTGGGTACCTGCGGTCTTGGCCGAGCGCTTGCGGTTGTTGTCCTCGACCTGCTTGAAGCGCTGGTCATGGTCGCGCAGCGCCGTGTCGTACCAGTAGGTGCCACGCAGGAACACACCCAGGTTGGCATGTTTGAGTTCCAGATCATGGGTACCTTTGAACACTGCCGAAAATACATCACCCGAGGCAAAGTTCAGGCGGCCGTCATCACTGTTTGCACTATTGTGCAAAGCCGGGTCCGGGTTGGCAGTGGAAATGCTGGTGCCAAACGAAAACGCTGAATCAAACTGTCCTTCAAACTCTCCCAGATTAAATTGAACAGCCAGGGCAGGCACAGAAAAAAGTGCAGACGACGCAAGCAGCGACAATGGTCCCGAAAGACCAGAAGCACGAAATGCCATCACTCTTAACCTCTTATTGTGTTTATTCGAGAGTGAGTTGCGAGTTAGCGCCGAAACACGGCGCAAAGGCTTGTGTAAAAGGGGCTGGGTAAATAAGTGAAAGTTTCTGTTATCCTCGATCCGGTGTTCCCCGATACTAAGTAGGCCACTAGAGCTGAACAAATAACGTCTCTCGATAGTTGCCATACCACTTCGGCATAGCCTGAGAATTGCCATGACTTTGAAACAGCTGCGTTACCTGATTGCCATTGTCGAAGCCGGCAGCTTCTCCAACGCCGCGCGCCACGCGTTCATTGCCCAGCCAGCATTGAGCCGTCAGATAGGACTGCTGGAAAGCGAGCTGGAAATGCAGTTACTGGCGCGCCAGCATGACGGCATCGAGCTGACCGATGCAGGGCGCCAGCTTTACGAAGTGGCACGCTCGGTGATACAGAAGCTTGATTCGGTGAAGGACGAACTCAAGTCCAGCCGCGGCAACCCCAAGGGCCACGTGGCCATCTCGATTCCGGCCACGGCTTCGGCGCTGTTGTTGCCAGCCATCATCACCCAGGCGCAGGCGCGCTTTCCTGGTATCAAGCTCACCGTATGGGACGGCCTTAGCCGCGAAGGCGGCCAGGCGATCGAGCTGGGCAAGGTGGATTTCGGTGTGGTGCCCAATGCCGAGGAGCTGGCGCACATTGTC
The DNA here is from genome assembly GCF_000814065.1 of Pseudomonas sp. C5pp. Lineage (NCBI taxonomy): Bacteria > Pseudomonadati > Pseudomonadota > Gammaproteobacteria > Pseudomonadales > Pseudomonadaceae > Pseudomonas > Pseudomonas sp. C5pp. Next base: position 25,649 of record NZ_JWLN01000027.1, read on the forward strand.
GCCGAGCCCGTGTTCTCCGAAGACCTGTACTGGGTCGGCCTGCCTGCGCATGGTCCGGACGATTCACCGATCACCCTGGCCGAGGCCGCGTCGAGCCGGCTGGTAATGCCGCCGCGCAGCCTGCACCTGCGCAGGCGCATCGAGCAGGCTGCCATGGAAACCGGCGTGGCCCTGGATTCAAGCTATGAACAGCAGTCTGCGCCCGGCATAGCCAGCCTGGTACGCGCCGGCCTGGCGGCGACCATCAGCAACTGGCCGCCATTGCTGGACCTGGCCGCCCCGGCCAGCGCGCGGCTGATCGTGGAGCCGCGCATCACTCGTACGATTGCCCTGGCCCATTCGCAACACAAGCCATTGTCGTTCGCCGCCGCCTGCATGCGCGACCTGGTGCGCGGGCTGCTCGTGGATGCGGTGCGCAGCGAGCGCTGGAAAGGCACCCTGATAGAGCGTGCCCCCCTCCCCCAGCAGAGCCTCTGAACGCAGCGCAGGTCAGGCCCGGGCCAGCGCAGCCGTGCCCACCTGAAGCAGCCGTTGGCGGGTTTTCTGAGGGTCCATCCATACCAACCCTGTCAACCCGGCAATGACCAGCACCGCCCCGCATACCAGGAAGCCCTGGCCATACCCTGCCGGGTGGTCGGCTCCGGCGCCCTGCACCAGAAACCCCGTGACTACGGGTGCCGCCAGCCCGGCCAGCGAAGCGATACCATTGCCGATAGCCAGGATGCCGCCACGCTGCCCGCTGGGCGTGAACTCCGCCAGCATGGCTGGCCCCACCGAGTACATGACCAGCGCCAGCCCGCCACTGAAAGTCAGGCTGATGATTCGCTCGACATTCCCCAGGCCCGGCAGGAACAATGCCGCCGACAACAACCCGCTGGCAATCAGGCACAGGGACACGAAGGCTCCGCGCGACCAGCGTGTCGCCACCCCGGCGCGCATCATGCGCTGCGACAGCCAGGCCATGAACAGGCTCAGCGGCGTGGTCACCACCACGAAAAGCACGAACACCCGACCGGTCATGATCGGGTCGATGCCCAACCCGGTTTCCAGATAACTCGGCACCCACGTCAAGGTCAGGGCCAGCGACCAATTGGCGGCGAAGTGGCACAGGTAATTGCCCAGCACGGTGCGGTCGCCGAGCAGACGGCGGTAGGCGATGTGCGCCTGTTCTTCCCTGGGCTGGCCGGGGCGGCTGCGGTCAAGAGTACCCTCGCGCCCCAATGCCCACCACAGCACGCACCACGCCGCACCGATCAAGGCCAGCACGATGAAGTTCATGCGCCAGCCATAGTGCACGCTGATCCATGGAATCATTGCGCCTGCCACCAGCAGCCCAAGTGCACTACCGGTATGCAACAGCGCCACCGGCAGGTTGCGCCGGTCGTTGGGGAACCACTTGTACAAGGCATGGGTTGCCACCGGTGACGCCGGCCCTTCGCCGATGCCCAGCAGCACCCGGCAAGCGACAATAGCCCACAGGGAGGTGACGAACAGCATGGGCAACTGGATCAGCGCCCAGAACGCGCCCATGCCCAACAGCAGGGTGCGGGTCGGCCGGCGGTTGGCCATGAAGCCACCGACCACTGCAGAGATGGCGAAGAACCAGTGCAGCGCGCCGCCCACCAGGCCGAACTCGGCCGGGGACAAACCCAGTTCCCTGGACATGGGTACCGCTACAAGGCCGATGACCACCTTGTCCAGGAAGTTCACCAGCATAAGCAGTGCCAGCAGTACCGCTATCATCCAGGCCGTGCCTGCACGCGCGCGGGAGTCAGTATGAGTCATGTCGATCTCTCTTATTGTTCTTGTGGGAGAGCCCGGCCACTCGAGGCCGGGCGTGCAGTTTCACTGCTCGGGCATGAGCACGCCCTTGGCAATGGTGTTGCGCTGGATTTCGCTGGTCCCGGTAAGAATGCGCATCATACGGGTCGCACGGAAGATCCACTCCACCGGGTTGCCCCGCAACAGCCCGGCACCCCCATGAATCTGCACCGCGCGGTCGGCGATACGGAAGGCCGTTTCCGATACGAACAGCTTGCACATCGGCGCCTGGGTGCGGATATCGCCACCGGCGTCATTCACCGCGGCAGTGGCATAGACCATGCTGCGTGCCGCATGCAGTTCGGTGGCCATGTCGGCGATCATGTGATTGATCGACTGGAACATCGCGATCGGCTGGCCAAACTGCTTGCGAGTGCGGGCGTAGTCGACCGTCAGGTTCAGCGCCAGGCCCGCCATGCCCAGCATGGTTGGGCAATGCAGCAGACGATTGAGAGTGATGCGCCCCATTGCCAGCTTGAAGCCCTGCCCCTCCTCGCCAATGCGGTTGGCCACCGGCACTCGTACCTCATCGAGAAGGATGTCGCCATGGGCGCCGCCACCGGACATGACCGAGTAATCGCTTTCCACCCGCACGCCCGGCGCATCCAGCTCGACAAAGAATGCCGAGATCCCCTGGGCGCCACGCCCGGGGCCGGTGACCGCGAGCAGTATTGCGATATCAGCATAAGGCGCCCCGGAAATGTAGCGCTTGGCCCCGCTCAGCACGTAATGCTCGCCGTCGCGCCGAGCGGTAGTCCTGATCGCCGTGGCATCGGACCCGGCTTCACTTTCGGTCAGCGCGAAGCACACGGCCTTTTCGGCTCGGCACACCGGCTGCAGGAAAGCCTCGACCTGGGCCGGGCTGGCCACCTTGAACAGATGGCCGATACGCGGCGGCCCGGAAAGCTCGCCGAGAATGTGCGGCGCCAGCATAGAGCCCGTCAGCACCGTGGCCTCCTTCACCGCACACAGGTCGGACACGCTCAATCCTGCACCACCAATCGTTTCGGGCAGCATGATGTTGTAGAAGCCCTGCTCGCACGAGCGTTGCCACACCTGCTGCAGCACCTCTCGCGGGTGCGGTTCGGCCCAGCTGAGGCCGGCGCGTTGCTCCAGGGGCAGGATTTCGTTGCGAACGAAGCCGCCGATGGCCTCGATGATCTGTTTGGCCTTTTCGCTTGGCTGGTACATGGCAATTCCTCAAGTCAGATGCGGCGTTCGCTGTTTTGCCAGTAGGCGTCTCGAATCAGGCGGCGCACCACCTTGCCGTTGGGGTTCTTCGGCAGCTCGCTGACGAAGTCCACACCGCGCGGTTTCTTGAACCCGGCAAGAGCCTGGGCGCAATGCTCGATCACCTCGTGCTCCTGCAGCTGCATGCCAGGCTTGAGCACGATCACTGCCCGCACCGCTTCGCCCCACTGTTCGTCGGGCACGCCTACCACGGCAGCCTCGAACACTTGCGGCAAGCTGTAGAGCACCTGCTCGACTTCGCTGGGGTAGATGTTGAAGCCACCGGAAATGATCATTTCCTTCTTGCGGTCGACGATGAACACGTAGCCCTGCTGGTCCACCGTGGCCAGGTCGCCGGTGAGGTAGTAGCCATCACGCATAACCTCGGCGGTGAGATGCGGTGCGCGCCAGTAGCCCTGCATGATGTCCGGTCCCTTGACCACGATCTCGCCCACCTCGCCTGGCTGGACATCGCGGAAATCGTCGTTCACCACACGCAGGTCGGTCTCGAAGTAGCATCGTCCGCACGAGGCCAGCCGGCGGTAGTCGCCGCCTTCGCACAGGTGGTCCTGCTCGGTCAGCACCGTCACCAGCGAGCAGGTTTCGCCAGCGCCGTAGCCCTGGGCCAGAATCGGCCCGAACACTTCGATAGCCCGCTTGACCAGCGCTGGCGCCATTGGCGCTGCGCCATACATCACCAGGCGCAGGCTGCTCAGGTCATAGCGCTCGACCCCGGGAAAATTGACCAGACGGTTGATCATGGCCGGCACCAGGAACAACCGGGTCACGCCCTCGCGCTGGATGGTCTCGAGCAGCAACTGGTCATCGTAGCGTTCCAGCAACAGGCTGCAGGCACCCACCGCCAGAAGCGGCATCAGCTGCATGCCGCTGGCATGGGTGATGGGGCCGACATGGGCCATGATGTCGCCTGGGCCGGCACGCCGGGTGGGGCTGGCGATGCTCTTGCGGATCAGCGCCTTGCGGTTGCCGACGCTGAGCATTGCTGCCTTGAGCACACCGGAACTGCCCGAGGTGTAGTGCAATACGGCCAGTGCATCGTCAGGCAGATCGCAACTGACCGGCTGGCTGCTGCCTTGGGCCAGCAGTGCGCCGTAGCCGATATCGCCACCCTGCTCGCCGAGGGTAACGATCAGGCGTAGCGCAGGCACCTCCTGCCTGCGCGCCAGCAAGGCCTCGGCAGCTTGCGGGTCGGCGATCAGCGCGACGCTGCAGGCGTCATTCAGTACCTGGATCACTTCATCCAGCGCCAGGCGTGCATTGACCGGGACCTTGACCAGGCCGGCCTTGTAGAAAGCCACCTCAGCCTCCACCAGCTCGACCCGGTTGGGAGCCAGGATCGCGACATGTTCGCCGCTGGTGATGCCATGGGCCAACAAGGCCGAGGCCAACTGATTGGTCCGCTGTTCAAGCTGCGCGAAGGTGAGGCGAGTGTGGCGGTCGATCACCGCCAAGCGCTCAGGCCAGTATCTTGCACTTCGACTGGTTAGGGTTGCGAGGTTCACGTTGTTGTTCTCGTCGCGGTTTAAGACCCGGTCGATGCTAAACAGCGTGCGGTCGGAGCAAGTAATACCAGTTACGTATGCGGGCCATAACGGTTTGCACTGGACCACATCGCATGAGCGGCAGTGGTGATGACACATCGCTTGCAAATGACACCTTGTGTCATTAATATCGATTTTGTGTCCTGATAGCGCTTCGCGCCAATCAGCCTTTATAGGCCCTTCATGCAGGTACAGCCCATGACGACCACCATGCAGACCCCCAAGGATCAGCTCGTCAAACTCGCCCAGCAGCAGATGCTGACGGCGCTGGCCGACAACACCTACACTCCTCGCCAGAAACTCGCCCTTACCTGCCGCATCCTGTTCGACGGCGGCCACGATTCGGGCCTGGCCGGGCAGATCACCGCCCGCGCCGAGCAGCCTGGCACCTACTACACGCAACAACTCGGCCTGGGCTTCGACGAGATCGCCGCTTCCAACCTGCTGGTGGTCGACGAAGACCTCACCGTGCTGCAAGGCCGCGGCATGGCCAACCCGGCCAACCGCTTCCATAGCTGGCTGTACCGCGCACGCCCCGATGTCAACTGCATCATCCACACCCACCCACTGCACAGCGCCGCCCTGTCGATGCTGGAAGTGCCACTGGCGATCTCGCACATGGACCTGTGCCCGCTGTTCGACGACTGCGCGTTCCTCAAGGAATGGCCTGGCGTACCGGTGGGCAACGAAGAAGGTGAAATCATTTCCAGGGCGATCGGCGACAAGCGCGCGATCCTGCTTTCCCACCACGGTTTGCTGATCGCCGGCCGCTCGATCGAGGAAGCCTGCGTCCTTGCCATGCTGTTCGAGCGCGCGGCAAAGATGCAGCTGCTGGCCATGGGCGCCGGTGAAATTCGCCCCATCCCGGATGCCCTGGGCAAGGAAGCCCACGACTGGATCTCCACCCCCAAACGTCATGGTGCCGCGTTCAGCTATTACGCGCGCCGTGCCTTGCGTGCCCATGGCGACTGCCTGGGCTGACTGAAGCTGTACTCTTTCCCCAACAACGGCAAAGGTGCCTGGTTATGTCTACACCTGTAATTCGCGGCGTTATCGGCTACACCATCACTCCCTTCAAGGCAGACGGCGCGCTCGACCTGGATGCCCTGGGCCTGTCCATCGACCGCCTGATAGAAGACGGCGTGCACGCCATCGCACCGCTGGGCAGCACCGGCGAAGGCGCCTACCTGTCCGACAGCGAATGGGAAACGGTGGTGCGCTTCAGCCAGGCACGCATCGCCGGCCGCGTGCCCAGCGTGGTCAGCGTCTCCGACCTGACTACCGCACGCACCGTGCAGCGCGCCCGCCTGGCACAGGCCTGCGGCGCCACGGCGGTGATGGTGCTGCCCATCTCCTACTGGAAGCTCACCGAAGCCGAAGTGGTCGCCCACTACAAGGCGGTGGGCGCGGCCATCGACATTCCGATCATGCTCTACAACAACCCGGGCACCAGCGGCACCGACCTGTCGGTGGAGCTGATCCTGCGCATCCTCGGCGAAGTGCCCAATGTGACCATGGTCAAGGAAAGCACCGGCGACATCCAGCGCATGCACCGCCTGTTCAAGGCCACCGATGGCCAGGTGGCCTTCTACAACGGTTGCAACCCGCTCACCCTGGAAGCCCTGGTGGCCGGTGCCACCGGCTGGTGCACCGCCGCGCCCAACCTGATCCCGGCGTTGAACCTGGCGCTGTGGGACGCGGTGCAGCAAGGCAACCTGGCCGAAGCTCGCGCGCTGTTCTACCGCCAGTACGAACTGCTGGAATACATCACCCGCCGTGGCCTGCCCACCACCATCAAGGCCGGTTTGAAGATGCTCGGCCAGGATGTCGGCGCTCCACGCCTGCCCCTGCAGCCGCTGGATGCGCAAGGCAGCGACTACCTGAAGAGCATGCTGGTAGAACTGGCCGACTGACCGTGACAACTGCCCGGCGGCGTCTTGCTGCCGGGCTTCATCCTGGCAACGTTGCTCGCCCTTGGCCAGACTCGACCTGGCGCAACACCTTCGCCAGTTTCGCCACGGCCATCGCCAGTTCACCAGGGGTATGCGCCGCAAACCCCATCAGCAATCCCGCCTCCCCTTTCGTCGACGCATACAGGCCACTTAGCCCCAGCAGGTCTATACCAGCGGCCTGCGCCGCCTTCACGGCCTGCTCTTCAGGCATCGGCCTGGTGAAAACACAAGGCATCTGCATGCCGCCTGCGGGCACACGCGCGACAAGAAAGTCCGACAGCTGTGCCTGCACCAATGACGCCAGGGCATCGCGGCGCTCCGCATAGATCGCCCGCATCAAGCGCACATGGGCGCCGAAGTGCCCGCCTTCGATGAACCTGGCCAAGGTCAGTTGTGCCAGCGAAGCCGTATGCCCGTCCTGCAAGGTTCGCGCAGCGGTCATCGGCTCGACCAGTTGCGGCGGCAAGACCATGTAGGCAATGCGCAAGCCGGCGAACAGGGACTTGGTGAACGTGCCGATGTAAACCGTACGGTCGTGGGCATCCAGGCCTTGCACGCACGCGGTGGGTTTGCCGGCATAGTGAAACTCGCTGTCGTAATCGTCCTCGATGATCCAGGCGCGTTGTTGCCGGGCCCACTCGATCACCGCCAGACGCCGGTCCAGGGACAGGGTCACGCCAGTAGGGAACTGATGCGAAGGGGTCAGGAAAACAGCCCTGGCATGGGGAGCCAGCCGTGTTATCTGCGCGACCTGCATGCCGTCCGTGTCCACGGCCACGGCGATGCAATGCAGGCCAGCAGCACCCAGAGCCTTCCTGACCCCATGGTAGGCCGGGTCTTCGATAACCACCTGGTCGCCCGCGTCGGCCAGTACGTGAGCACACAGGCTGAACGCCTGCTGTGAACTGGTAAGGATGAGCACGCGGTCAGCCGTGGCCTGTGCGCCACGTTCAAGATTGACGTAATCGGCAATAGCCCGCCGCAGTGGCTCGGTACCTTGCGCGCTACTGGGCTGCAATGCCTGGGAGCCATGTTCCTTGAACACCTGCCGTTGCAGCTTTTCCCAGGCCTGCAACGGGAAGTTGCGGGTTTCCGCCACCCCCGGCGCAAACGGCCGAGAAACGAAGAAATTGTGCACTCCGCCCTCCTGGCATAGCGCCTGGCCACGACGGCTGATTGCCGGCGGTTCGTCCGGGGCTTTCACCTTGCGGCCCCGGGGCTGGGCCGGCAGGTGCTGCGCACGGGGTGAAACGAAGCTGCCACTGCCCACCCGGCGCTCTATGAAGCCTTCGGCGTGCAGCTGGCCATATGCAGCCTCGACCGTATCCCGTGACACAGCCAGCGAGGCCGCCAGCGCACGGGAGGCGGGCAACGCCTTGCCCACGGGCAACGCCCCTTCGAGAACAAGCTGGCGTATCGCACGCTGGATTCTTACGTGCAAGGGCAGTGACGCGCGCTCTGGGTCGCCGATCCAGGCTTTCACCGACTCCAGTTGTGCATGCTTGAACATTGGTATGGCCATGTGTGGAAAAGTGGTGGGGCTATACCGGCCATTCTAGCGCTATAAAAACCAGCCTTTCCAACCCTATGCGCCAGAACGACCGAGGCCTCGATGAACACGCCCGCACACACTGTTCCAACCCCGCTACGGCTGACAGACATCCTTCACCCCGTGGTGGCGGGGATCGTTTCGGTAATAGTCAATTATGGCGGCACCTTCATCCTGGTGTTCCAGGCCGCCAAGCTGGCCGGGCTGAGCCCGGCGCTGACCTCCTCGTGGGTCTGGTCAGTGTCGATCGGCGTCGGGCTCAGTGGCCTGGTCCTGTCCTGGTACAGCCGCGAGCCGGTGATCACCGCCTGGTCCACGCCGGCCGCTGCGTTCCTGGTCACAGCGCTGGCCAGCGTGCCCTACAGTGACGCCATCGGTGCCTACCTGCTGTCGGCAGCCGGCTTCGTGATGCTGGGAGTGACCGGTTACTTCGAGCGCCTGGTGCGGGCCATCCCGGGCGGAATTGCCGCCGGCCTGCTGGCGGGTATCCTGTTGCAATTCGGCATTGGTGCATTCGGCGGCCTGTCGGTCGACCCCGCCCTGGCCGGGCTGTTGATCGCGGCCTATGTAACATTCAAACGCTTTACCGCCCGCTATGCCGTAGTAGGCATTCTGCTGCTAGGCCTGGGCTACCTGCTACTGCAGGGCCAGGTGGACCTGACAGCGCTCAGGCTGGAATTCGCCACGCCGTTGTTCACCGCGCCCACCTTCTCCCTCAACGCCGCCCTGAGCGTGGCCCTGCCGTTGTTCCTGATCACCCTTACCGGTCAGTACATGCCAGGCATGCTGGTGCTGCGCAACGATGGCTTCAAGACCAGCGCCAATCCGATCGTGGCAGTCACTGGCCTGGGGTCGTTGCTGATGGCACCGTTCGGGTCGCACGCCTTCAACATCGCTGCCATCACCGCCGCCATCTGCACTGGCAAGGAAGCCCACGAAGACCCGGGCAAACGCTGGGTCGCGGGCATCGCTGCCGGTGTCTGCTACATCCTCGTAGGGGTATTCGGGGTCACCCTGGCCAGTGTGTTCATGGCCCTGCCGGCCACCTTCATCACCACGCTGGCCGGCCTTGCGCTGCTGGGCACCATCGGCGCCAGCCTGGCCAACGCAATGGCAGATGCCCGTTCACGCGAAGCGGCACTGATCACATTCCTGGCCGCGGCAGCCAACATCAACCTGTTTGGCATTGGCGGGGCATTCTGGGGGCTGGTCATTGGCTTGCTGGCCTATGCCGTACTGAACGGCCGCCTACCCGGTTTCTGCCACTTCTCCCGGTAAGCGGGCTTTCCACCATCCTGCCGTGCGCCAGGTGCGCACGCCGTACAACAGGTATCGACATGCCCAAAGCTGGCCCCAAGCTTCTTACCCAAATTGCTGCCGTACACTTCGTCAGCCATGTGCACATCATGCTTATCCCGGCGCTGCTACCCGTGCTCCCCGACTTGCTGGGGGTAGGGTTCGTCGAACTCGGCGCAGCCCTGGCCGTGTTCAATATCGTCTCCGCCCTGGTGCAGGCACCGCTAGGCTATGCCGTCGACCACTACGGTGCGCGCAAGGTGCTCAAGGCGGGCTTGCTGCTGGGCAGCATCAGTTTCCTGCTGGTTGCTGTCAGCCCCAGCTACATCCTGCTGTTGGTGGCGATGGCCATGGCCGGCCTGGCCAATGGCGTGTACCACCCGGCCGACTACGCGCTGCTGGCCAACGGCATCGAACAAGGCCGCCTGGGGCGGGCGTTCTCGATCCATACCTTTGCCGGCTTCCTCGGCTCGGCGGTAACGCCAGCGATATTTCTAGGCATCGCTGCACTATTCGGCACGCAGGCTGCCCTGATGGCGGGCGCGGCTGCGGGGGTTGCCGCCTTGCTGTTGATATCGGTTCCAGGCAGTGGAATCCACCACGTTGCCAAGCCTGGCAAAGGCGGCTCTGGCCCCACTGCAGCAGGTCGCGCGCGACTGTTCACGCCCATGCTCGGGCTGCTGACGGTCCTGTTCATCTTGCTCAACCTGAGCACCAGTGCCATCGAGAAGTTCTCCGTGGCCGCCCTGGTCCAGGGCCAAGACCTGACCCTGGCCTGGGCCAACACGGCACTCACGGCCTTTCTGCTCAGCAGTGCTGCAGGTGTACTGTGCGGTGGGGCCTTGGCTGACCGGACCCGGCGTCACGGCCTGGTGGCGGCCTCGGCCTTTGCCCTGGCTGCCGCGTTGACAACGCTGGTGGCCCTCGGGCTGCTTCGGGGCTGGGGGTTGGTGGTGGTTCTCGGTGCCATTGGCTTGCTGACCGGGATCATCGCCCCGTCGAGGGACATGCTGGTGAAGGCAGCGGCACCGAGCGGCGCCGAGGGCAAAGCGTTCGGGCTGGTCTCGACCGGCTTCAGCATCGGCGGTGCCCTAGGGCCGGTGGCGTTTGGCTGGATGCTCGACCAACGCCTGCCTCATGGCATCTTCGTGGCATCGATCGTGTTCATGCTGCTGACGGTGCTGCTGACCTTGGCACAGGAGGCCTACCTGGCCAGGAAGCACCGACAGCCTGTCTAGCCCCAGGGCTGCTTTGCAGCCCTTTCGCAATGCAAGGCAGACCCTGCAGAACAGCACATGGCCATTGATTCATCTGCGCACTGGCTACTCAGGCGACCGGATTGGCATGCACCACCCGCCCACCTGCCCCCGGCCGATTGACGAACAACACATCCAGCACACTGCCGTGCAACCCCTTCAACGCATTCCAGTTCGCTGATGCATGCACGTACCTGTCTCGCAACAATCGCTGCTCATCCTCGGTCAACCCAGGCTGTTCGCATTCACCCAGGGCAAACGCATGCAACTTGCGGCTGATGCCCAGCAGTTCATCCGGCAGCCGGTGCTCGACCTGCCCGCCAAGTTGCGCAAACGGCACACCAGCGCGCACCGCCAGCTCCCGCATGATGCTCAGGTACACCCGCGACAGCTGCCCCGCCACTTCCCGTTCGCGGTACACCGCCGCATACACCTGTTTCTGCGCCTCGCTAGGCAGGCCACCGGCAATCGGAACCTCCCAGGCCAGCACACGCGGCCTGGGCGCGCCCATTTCGCCAAACGACGACGCCAGCAACGCACTGACTGTGGCATGCGCACGCGTGTGCTCGGCGCGCATTCTCAGCGGCACCCGCTGAGAATGCGGTTTGCACAGCAGCACCTGCTCCTGCGTGGTATCCGGGTAACCACCGCCAATGTTCGAGTGCACGCCTGGCAACACGATGTCATGGCCGCTGCGTACCAGCGGGAAGTTGTGCCGCTGCTCGTCCCCCGCCACCAGTTGCACCATTTGCCGGGCAATGCCCGCGCCCAGGCCCAGGCGCAAGCCACCATGGCGGTCGTCGGCAGGATCGAAGTCGCCCTGCAGCGGCGCGATAATCGCAGCAACCGTGTCGAACAGGCCGATGAAGTTGATCACGATGCCACAGGGCACAGCCAACAGGCTGCTGCCGCCATCATGCAGCAGGTTGGCCAGATGACGCACAGCCGCAGCGCCGCGGCTGAAACCGAACAAGTCGAACTCGACCCGCTCGAGCCTTGCCTGTGGGTGCGCCTGGCACCAGTCCCGCAATTGCCCGGCAATCCCCGCCAAGGCCTCGGTGACCCGCGCCTCGGCCCCTCTACGCCCACACCCGGTGGCCGAGGCATAGGCATGATCCGCCTCCCCCGCCAGGGTGCCCACGCCCTCGACATAGCGCTTCAGAAACGCCATGGTCCCATCAGCATTGGCCCCCAGCGTCGGGTACAGTGCATGCAACAGGGCCACATTGCTCAAGGCATTGGCATAACTGCCCCCCTTGTTCCCCGGTGCATCCACCGGCATCACATTGCTCAGGTTGTTACCGGTGCCATCGAAGAACACGCCAAAACGCAGGGTGATCGGCGTGATGCGTGCAGTGCTATAGCTGTTCAGGTCCATCGTCGTGCTTCCTGCTTGTACCAAAAGCACAAGCAGGCGCCAGCACGCTGCTGCGGAACATCAGCCAATGGCCAGCGATACACAGGACATTTCCGGACCTGCATGGCCCCCGGCAAGGATAAATTTCCCTACCGCCATTGGTCGCCACCCCCCCGGATGGATTAAAGTATCACCCCTTGCCAGGGCAGCTGCTTCCAGCCGCCTGCGGCCCCATACCAGGAACCGTCACCGATGGAACACCGTGAAGCGCTGATCGCGCTGCGCACCTTTCTTTCTTCACAGATCCTAGGCCAGGAGAAACTGGTCGAGCGGCTGTTGATCGTGCTCCTGGCAGACGGCCACATGCTGGTCGAAGGCGCGCCGGGCCTGGCCAAGACCAAGGCCATCAAAGAGCTCGCCGAAGGCATCGAGGCGCAGTTCCATCGCATCCAGTTCACCCCCGACCTGCTCCCGGCCGACATCACCGGCACCGAAATCTACCGCCCGGAAACCGGCAGCTTCGTGTTCCAGCAGGGGCCGATCTTCCACAACCTGGTGCTGGCCGACGAAATCAACCGCGCCCCGGCCAAGGTGCAGTCCGCACTGCTCGAAGCCATGGCCGAACGCCAGGTCAGCGTGGGCCGCAGCACCTACGACCTGTCGCCGCTGTTCCTGGTGATGGCAACGCAGAACCCGATCGAGCAGGAAGGCACCTACCCGCTGCCCGAAGCCCAGCTCGACCGCTTCCTGATGCACGTGAAAATCGGCTTCCCCGACGCTGCAGTAGAGCGGCGCATCCTGTTGCAGGCCCGTGGTGAAGCCCTGGGCGGCGAGACCAAGCCCGAGCGCCGGGTCAGCCAGCAGGCGATCTTCGCCGCCCGCAAGGAAATCCTCGGCCTGTACATGGCCGACGCGGTGGAGGAATACCTGGTGCAGCTGGTGATGGCCACCCGCACTCCGGCCAAGTTCGACGCCGAACTGGCCGACTGGATCGCCTACGGCGCCAGCCCGCGTGGTTCCATTTCGCTGGACCGCTGCGCGCGCGCCCACGCCTGGCTGGCCGGGCGCGATTTCGTCAGCCCCGAAGACATCCAGGCGGTGCTGTTCGACGTGCTGCGCCACCGCATCATCCTCTCGTTCGAGGCCGAGGCGGCAGGGATCGACCAGGACCGCGTGGTCCAGCGCATCCTCGACGTCGTCGCCGTTGCCTGAGCCCATGCCCACTGCATCGCTGGCCGAACCCGGCATCCGCATCGGCCTTGCCGAGCTGATCGACATGCGCCACCGCGTGCGCGAAATCCAGCTGTTTTCCCGGCCCGGCCAGCGCAGCCCGCTGGTGGGCCTGCACCACTCCAAGCTGCGCGGGCGCGGCGTGGACTTCGACCAGGTGCGCGTCTACCAGGCTGGCGACGATGTGCGCAACATCGACTGGCGGGTTACCGCGCGTACCCAGGAGCCGCATACCAAGCTGTTCCACGAAGAGCGCGAACGGCCCATCTTCATTCTTGTCGAGCAGAGCCAACGGCTGTTCTTCGGCTCGGGGCTGATGTTCAAGTCGGTGCTGGCCGCCCAGGCTGCAGCGCTGTTCGGCTGGGCCGCGCTGGGCCATAACGACCGCATTGGCGGGTTGGTGTTCGGCGACAACGAGCACCACGAAATCAAGCCCCGGCGCAGCAAGCAGAGCCTGCTGCAACTGCTCAACCGCCTGGCCAAGGTCAACCAGGCGCTGCACACCGAGGCCACGCCCGGTGCCGACAGCCTCGGCCTGGCCCTGCGCCGCGCCCGCGAAGTGCTGCGCCCCGGCAGCCTGGCCATCGTGATCTGCGATGAGCGCTCGCTCACTGCACAGGTGGAGCAGCACCTGGCCATGCTCTCGCGCCATTGCGACCTGCTGTTGATGCCGGTGTCCGACCCGCTCGACCATGCCCTGCCCGCCGCCGGCCTGCTGCGCTTCGCCCAGCGCAGCGCGCAGCTGGAGCTCGACACCCTGGACGCCAACCTGCGCCAGGCCTACCGCCAGCAGGCCGAAGCGCGTATCGAGCGCTGGGAGCTGATGGCGCAAAAGCTGCGCGTGCTGCTGATGCCACTGAGCACCCAAAGCGACATGATCGAGCAGCTGCGCGAATACCTGAACGCCCAGCGGCCACGGAGCGCGTCATGAAGAGCAGCGGCCAATGAACCCGCTTGATCAACTGCAGCCGCTGATCGCCCCCGCGCCGATCGGCCTTTGGCCACCAGCACCCGGCTGGTGGCTGCTGTTGGCCGTACTGCCGCTGCTGGCCTGGGGCCTGTGGCGGGTGCGCCACTGGCGCCCGGGCAAACGTCGTATCGTGCGTGCCGAACAACCCTTGGACCCGGTACGCGTGGAAGCACTGGCCGAACTGGCCCGCCTGCCGCGCCCCTACGATGGCGCGCCGGCCGGGGCGTGGCTGCAACAGATCAACGCCCTGCTCAAGCGCTTGTGCCGCAGCCACTACCCAGGCGCCAACAGCCATACCCTCAACGGCCGCCAGTGGCTGGCGTTTCTCGACAACCGCTGCCCGGCCGCCGGCCTGACCCGCTGGATGGTACTGGTAGAGGGCGCCTACAAACCCGAGTGCAAGCTCGACGACAAGGCCATCGCCGGGCTCAGCCAAGCCGTCGAAACCTGGATTCGCAAGCATGTTTGAACTGGCCTGGCCGTGGGTCTTCGCCCTGTTGCCGCTGCCGTGGCTGGCGCGCCTGGTGCTGCCGGCCGCCGACAGCGGCGAACCGGTGCTCAAGGTGGGCTTCCTCGACGAACTGGAAGGCCTGGCCGGGCGCCGCGCGCGGCTCAACCTGCCAACCTGGCGCCAGCAGGCGCCCTTCGTCGTCATCTGGCTGTTGCTGCTGTGCGCCGCCGCCCGCCCGCAATGGTTGGGCGAGCCGGTGCCAGTGGCTGCCAGTGGCCGCGACCTGCTGGTGGCGGTGGATGTGTCCGGGTCGATGGACTTCCCCGACATGCAGTGGCAGAACGAAGAGATCAGCCGCCTCGACCTGGTCAAGGCGCTGCTCGGCGACTTCCTGCAGGACCGCGAAGGCGACCGCGTGGGCCTGATCCTGTTCGGCAGCCAGGCCTACCTGCAGGCCCCGCTCACTTTCGACCGGCGCACGGTGCGTACCTTCCTCGACGAGGCGCAGATCGGTATCGCCGGCAAGAACACCGCCATCGGAGACGCCATTGGCCTGGCGGTCAAGCGCCTGCGTCAACGCCCGGCACAAAGCCGGGTGCTGGTGCTGATCACCGACGGCGCCAACAACGGCGGGCAGATCCACCCGCTGACCGCCGCCCGCCTGGCCGCCCAGGAAGGCGTGCGCATCTACACCATCGGCATCGGCGCCAACCCCGAAGCCAGCGGCACCCCTGGTCTGCTCGGCCTGAACCCGAGCCTGGACCTGGACGAAGCCTCGCTCAAGGAAATTGCCGACATCACCCACGGTACCTACTTCCGCGCCCATGACGGCGCCGAACTGGACGCCATCGGCGACACCCTCGACCAGCTCGAACCGGTGGCCCAGCAACCGACCCAGGCGCGCACGGCCAAGGCCCTGTATGCCTGGCCCCTGGCCCTTGCCCTGCTGCTGAGCGTGCTGCTGGTGCTGGCCGTGCAATGGCCGGACAACCTGCTGCACCGCCTGCTGCGCAAGCCGCGCTTCCTGCAACCGCACCCGGAATGGCGCCAGCGCCTGAAGCGCCTGCGCCTGAGGAGGCGGCGATGATCGAACTGTGGCCCGAATGGTTGCGCCCGCTCTGGCTGCTGGCCGTACCCCTGCTCGCCTGGCTGCTGTACAAACTGTGGCACCGGCGCAAGCGCGCCGGGCGCTGGCAGATGATTCTGCCGCCGGCGTTCCATGGCGTCCTGCTCGGCGGTGGCAGCGGCAGCACCAGCAAGCTGCCGTGGGTGGCGCTGGGCCTGGCCTGGGTGCTGGTGATCCTGGCGCTGCTCGGGCCGAGTTGGCAGCGCGTGGAAGAAAGCCGCCAGCGCCCGGCCGACCCACTGGTGATCCTGCTCGAACTGACCCCGCAGATGCTCGCCGAGGACAGCCCGCCCAACCGCCTGGAGCAGGCGCGGCGCAAAATCCTCGACCTGCTGGAGCACCGCCGCGACAGCCAGACCGCGCTGGTGGTCTACGCTGGCTCCGCACACACCCTGGTGCCGCTGTCCGATGACTTGGCCACCAGCCGCAACCTGCTCGAGGCGGTCGACCCATCGATCATGCCCAAGCCCGGCCAGCGCGCCGACCTGGCCGTGCAAAAAGGCCTCGCCCTGCTTGCCCAGAGCGGCCTGGGCCAGGGCCGCCTGCTGCTGATCGGCTCGTCGCTCAGCGCCCCGGAGCGCGAAGGCATCGCCCAGGCCCTTGGCCGCCAGGGCCCGAGCCTGCTTATGCTGGGCATCGGCAGCAGCGAAGGCGCACCGGTGCGCCAGGCCAATGGCGAATACCTGAAGGACGACCAGGGCGGCATCCTGTTGCCACGCCTGGACAGCGCCAGCCTCAAGGGCTTCATCAACGGCACCGGCGGGCGCTACCGGCATGCTCGCATCGACGACCTCGACCTGCGAGGCCTGGGCCTGTTCGACAGCCCGCGCACCGGGCGCAATGATGGCCAGACCCTGCAACTGGACAGCTGGGCCGACCAGGGGTACTGGCTGCTGCTGCCGCTGTTGCTGCTGGCCGCCTGTGCCGGCCGACGCGGCTGGCTGTTCTGCCTGCCGCTGCTGCTGGCCCTGCCCCAGCCCAGCCAGGCCTTCGAGTTCAACGACCTGTGGTTGCGCCCCGACCAGCAAGGCCAGCGCCTGCTGGAGCAGAACCGCCCCGCCAGTGCCGCGCGCCAGTTCCAGGACCCGCAATGGCGCGGCATGGCCCTGTACCAGGCGGGCGACTATGCTGGCGCCGCCGAAGCCTTTTCCCAAGGCGACACTGCCGCCGCCCACTACAATCGAGGCAATGCCCTGGCCCGCGGCGGTGAGCTGGAAGCTGCGCTGGACGCCTACGAACAAGCCCTTGAACGCCAGCCCGACCTGCAAGCGGCGCTAGACAACCAGGCACTGGTGCAGCAACTGCTGCAACAGCGCGAGGCCACTGCCGAGGAACAACCGGCCAGCAGCGATACCCAAGGCACGCCCGGCAGCGAAACCGAAGGCAACAGCAGCTCGGCCAGCAGCCCGGCCCAGGGCACGCCCGGCAACGACGAACAGGCCAGCGCCGAACAGCCCGGCGAAGGCAGCAGCAACAGCCAGGTAACGCCCGGCAACCAAGCGGGCGCGGACGACAGCGTCACCCAGCCGCCGCAGCGCCCGGTATCGACCAGCCTTGATACCGAACAGCGCCAGGCCCTGGAACAATGGCTGCGGGAGATCCCCGACAACCCGGCGGAGCTGCTGCGGCGCAAATTCTGGTATGAACAGCAATTGCATCAGGAAACCTCACGATGAGTCGCTTCGGCGTCTTTCTCCTCTGTCTGCTGTGGGCCGTGCT
Source organism: Pseudomonas sp. C5pp (assembly GCF_000814065.1). Lineage (NCBI taxonomy): Bacteria > Pseudomonadati > Pseudomonadota > Gammaproteobacteria > Pseudomonadales > Pseudomonadaceae > Pseudomonas > Pseudomonas sp. C5pp. The sequence continues at coordinate 43,168 of NZ_JWLN01000027.1, forward strand.
GGCCCAGGCCGAACCGTTGCTGCGCGCCAGCGTCGACCGTACCCGCCTGGAAGCCGGCGAAAGCCTGGAGCTGACCCTGGAAAGCCAGGACGTCACCCAGTTCGGCAAGCCCGACCTGCGCGCGCTGGAGGGTGACTTCGAAGTGCGCGGCACGCGCCAGCTGAACAGCCTGCACAGCCTTGACGGCGAAACCCGCGCCAGTACCCGCTGGATCATCACCCTGCTGCCGCGGCGCAGCGGCAGCCTGCGCATCCCCGAACTGCAACTGGGCCAGTCGCACAGCCAGGCCATCGAACTGCAAGTGCTGCAGGCCGATGCCAGCCGCCAGGACAGTGCCTCACAGGTGTTCATCGAAGCCACGCTCGACAGCAGCGAGGTCTACGTCCAGGCCCAGGCCGTGCTCACCCTGCGCATCTACCATTCAGTGGCACTGTACGACGACAGCAGCCTCAGCCCGCTGCAACTGGAAAACGCCAAGGTCGAACCGCTGGGTGAATCGCGCACCTATGAAAAGGAAATCAACGGCGTCCGCCACGGCGTGATCGAAACCCGCTATGCCGTGTATGCCCAACAAAGCGGCACCCTCGACATCCCACCGTTGACTTTCACCGCCACCGCCGCCGCCAGCCAGGACGAGGCACCGCAAGCCAACGGCACGGCCCGGGCCGGCCACCAGGTGCAGGTCAGTTCGTTGCCATTGCGCCTGGCCGTACGGCCGATTCCGGCGGCCTGGCCTGCTGGCGTGCCCTGGCTACCGGCCCGCAGCCTGACACTTGAAGAGCACTGGAACCCCGACCCTGGCAACCAGCAGGTGCAGATTGGCGACTCGCTGACCCGCAACATCACCCTGCGTGCCGAAGGCTTGTCCAGCACCCAGCTGCCACCGCTGCCAGCCACCGAAATCACCGGCCTGCGCCGGTACCCCGACCAGCCGTTGCTGCGCAACGAAATCAGCGAACGAGGGATGATTGCCAACCGCGAAGAGCGCGAAGCCTTGGTGCCGACCCACAGCGGCGCGCTGGCCCTGCCGGCGCTGGAAGTGGCCTGGTGGAATACCCGAGAAGACCACCTGGAGCACAGCAGCCTGCCGGCGCGCACGCTGAATGTGCAGGACAACCCGGCGCTGAGCGCCGACACCCCGGTCGGCGACAACAGCAGTGCCAGCAGCTTGCTGTGGCCCTGGCAGCTGGCCACCCTGGTGTTCGCCCTCACCACCGTGCTGGGCTTTGCCCTGTGGTGGCGCGCCCGCTCGCAGCCAGCGGTGCTGCGTGCCGCGCAAGCCGGGCCGAGCCCGCGTACCTTGCTGGATGATCTCAAGCGCGCGTGCCAGGCCAACGACCCACAGGCAACCCGCCAGGCGCTGGACGCCTGGGCCCGCCAGCAGCCGGAGACCCTGGCCGAGATGGCGGCGCGGTTCGTGCCGTTGTCGGATGCACTGGATGGGTTGAACGGGGCGCTGTATAGCGAGAGCGGGCAGTATTGGCAGGGTGAAGATTTGTGGCGGGCGATCGGTACGATTCCCCCGGCTGAGCAGGTATTGCTGCCGACCGGCGAGAACGGCAGCCTGCCGCCGCTATATCCCAAGTAAGTGGTTGCCTGTGCGGGCCTCTTCGCGGGCATGCCCGCTCCCACAATGACCGCGCCGGCCTGTAGGAGCAGCCTTGAGCTGCGAAGAGGCCATGACTGCCACAGACAGTCTTTTGTCATACCGGCCTCTTCGCAGCACAAGGCTGCTCCTACAGTCATTGGCTGCTTACACGCCCCCTGTGGGAGCGGGCGTGCCCGCGAACACCGGCGCAGCCGGTGCCACCGTAAGATATTTCTGAACCTGCAACCCAATGCTTCAGGATCAACCCGCTTAGGAATTATCCTACGCGCGCTGCCGAACTATCGCTGTTGTCGGGGAAACACCTCACGGATAACGTTTCCGGGTCGCTTCGGTGACCGGGTGTGAGAACCCGACGATAAGCAAATTTCCGCCAGCTTTCATGGCGGCCGCGCGCGGGCAGACTTCGGTCTGGCCGAGTTTTCCTTTGCTTCCTCGGTTTCTCACCCCGCGCACGGCTGCCACCTAAACCCGTGAGAAGGTTGCGGTGGTGGCATTCTCTGATCAAGCAAAGGGTTTGAATCATGAAAAAGATCGTCCCCGATCCACCCGTAAAACTAACGGCCCGCCCCTTCTACACCATCAACCAGGACACCCCCTCGGTTGACGCCCTGATCCACACCCTCCAGCTGATGGCCGGCATCGAAGACTCACTGGACGAATACATCTGAGCCAATGCCGGCGAGCCCGGCATCAACATGCTGGTCAACGCGGTGCATCACGTACAGATGACCAAAGCCCTGGCCGAGTTGCTGTTGCACCGGCAAACCGGGGATATCACCTGGCACTGACTACACAGCCCCAAGACATGCGCGGCCCCTGTAGGAGCGGCCTTGCGTCGCGATAGGGGTGCGAAGCGCCCCCAGAATCTGCGCATCACCGCAAAATCGCCGGGGCCGCCTTGCGGCCCTTTCGCGACACAAGTCCGCTCCTACAGAGACCGTGATCGGGGCTTCATCAACCTGCGAGCACCGGTTGAACTGGCTGACGGGTCAGATGAACCGCTGCCCCTCGAACGGGTTCCAGCCCTGTTGCCCTTTGGTCTGCTTCAGGTAGTAGGCACGGTTGGTCAGGAAGCTGTACAGAAACGCAAACGCCATGCTGATGCCGTTATCCACCGGGCGCGGGATTTCGCTACCCGTCGCGATCTCGTAGTAGCTCAGGAGAACGCCGATGGCGATCATGATGGCCAGCATGACCAGGTTCTTCTTCCACAACCCCAGCACGAACCAGTAGATCGGGCCGAAGAAAAAGGCGATGAAGTTGTTGTTGATCAGCAGCTTCTTACCAAATGGCAAGGCGCGGAAAGCGGCTTTGTAGGGCTCGGAGGTGGGTGCGCCGTACTGATCGAAGAAAGCGAAACGCTCCCGCCATTTTGGCTTGAGGTTATCTGGGGTGGATTGGGTTTGTGGGATGCCTTCCATTGGTGACTCCTGTGATTATCGTCCGTGAGTGTCGAATAGCCATGATCATGGCCGGTTCGGAGGGTAAATCAGCATGCCTTTGAGGGCAAGCTTGATACCTCCCGCAAAGCGAGAGCCAAGTCACAGAACGCCCAGGGCGGTAGTGGCCGAGAGTGTTCTCGAATGCTTTGCAGCGACACTTCCGTGGGTCAAGTCAGCATCAGCTACGCCCCGCTACTAATGTAAGCATTTCATAGAACCAACGTGGCAACCCGTATAAGCGCTGCAAAGGGGCTCCTATGTCGGTAAGCGATGGCTTGAGCCCTAGGCAGAAGCCGTTTCGCTCCCAGTAGGCGATTACACGATGGTCGGCGTTGTACTGCACTTCCATTTCACGGCCGAGCATGTCGGTGGCCCAGTTGGTGCGGGCGCCGAGGCCACTATCAGCTGCCGCCCCATAAAACCAAATTAAAATCACTTAAATCGAGATAGATCAACAGGAAGACGATCAGGATCAAGCGTATTTATCTCTTGATCAGACAACAAATCGTCAAAAACATCGCCTCCGAATTTCTCGATGAAAGCACGCTCATCTTCATAAATCGCTATGTACTGCAACCAATTTATTTTTAGCGAGTTAAATTCAAGCTGTGGAAAATGAGCATCGTTCCACATGAAAGGAATTGTCAAATACATATGAGGCTTTTTTGGAGCCTTTAGGTAATCATTGAACACATCAACAATTACATCGCCCGGCATTACATAACGCTGGCTTTTTCGGATAAAGAAAGCTGCGGAAGCTATTGCATTTTCCCAGTAGATCTCTTCAGTCAAAGCCCCGGCACAGAGCTCTACACGAGTAGCAAATTCCTCGCCATCATCAGTAAATAGTGGAACTTCCGACAACCCTATCGTACCTAAAGACTTCACCCCCACATGCAAAGAGTCCAGGGTAGTCAGTACATCTACCGAAACGCTTCTAAAGTCATCATAATAAGCTTGAACCTTGAGCTCACCCCCAAAAACCTTCAAAGCATGCCTAGCTACTGCTTTGCACTGTTCGCTTGGAATAGTCATTTACGGACCCCAATATAGATGGCGAACACTTCCTCGACCGTGGTGCCCCGGAAGATCCGCTTGTCGAAGCAGTTCTTGAGCATTGAGAACCACGGGTTAAATTTTCATTTAAAAACCGCCAATCCCAGAAACTTCTGCCTAGCAAACTCCATCATCCAGCAAAAATAAAACCGTTCAAAACCTAGACCAATTGAGAATGTTGAGCACTGCATCATCTTTCCGGTTACAAACTAGAGTAAACACTTCTTTTTTGGAGATAGAACTTCCACCACTTCACCATTATAGTTTGTAATCTCAACAAATCCACTAACTACACCATTGAAATTCTCTGTCCCTGACAATAGTGTAGGAAAATTCAGTCCATTTCGCAGGAACATGTTTCCTCCCAATATTTAGAAAGCCAAACCCACGCAAACCGCCCCTTCAAAACTCACCCGGCCGCCATCAAACCAAACATATGACTTACCATTTCATTAAATATTGAAAACTCATAGTAAACATTATCGAAGGCCTGGCGATCTCTCACCTGATATATTTTTGAGGACATTTCCAGCACATAAACATCCATATCACTCTCTCCAAAAACCAAGTAATCCTTCATCCATTCCAAATCACGCCAATTCAAATTCATCTCTATAAATTCATTGGTCTCACCGGCACAATCCGAAAATGGTATTCGGCGAGTTGAATACAAAAATACGCCATTCTCCGCAGCCCCATTACAAACACCTAATAGCTCCAGATACTCTGAGGGCGGCATAGCAAGCAACGCCAACTGACAGCGCTGAACAAATAACTCCAGATCTTCTTCAGATGCACCGGGAATAAGTGCAGGCGTACCAGACAACTTGTCGATCATCATTTTCATTTCAATCATCTAATGACCTAATATGCACGCCCCTCAAGAATCTACTGATCGACCTCATCCTCACCAACCAAGGAGTCAATAAGCACACGAAACGAAGAGGACAACATCTTTTGAGCGTTAATGTGATTTATGCGCATGTCAATATCCGACTGAAAAACATCAACCGCAAAATAAATAACACTACTTCCTTCTTTATCAAGGCAAATAAAATTACCTGCCTCATCAACGGCAAAAAGTACCAAATGTGCTGGCAATACGTTCCTATGCACCATCAAATTGAAGCATCCGCCTATGTATTTAGTCTCGTCTTTGTCAACGATTTCAGCGCTGGCGATGCTTTTAAAATCTTCAATTCTAATCGGCTCATAATTTTCATCGCCCGCCCAAAACTCCCGATTCGGAGTACCTCCATTGAAAGACAGGTAAAGCTCCCTGAAGTCCGTTGGAACTTGCATGCCAATTTCAGACTCAAGGTTATCAATATCTAATATCGAGACGGGAGCACCAGAATCAAACAGTTCAAAGTCATCCATTATAGAATCTTCAACAAGTTTTTAATGTTGTTTTCTGTGGGCGGCCTTTAGTCAACCCTTATCCTGTGAGATAGCTATAGCTTCAGGTATCCCATAAGATCCAGAAGGCAAACCAAAATATTTTTCGAATTGCGCGACTGAGCCAGTATGCGGCAACGAAGCCTTGTGAGCAGACTGCGTTACTAACTGCATAGTATCTTTGCCCGTCACAGGATCGAAATCGTCCAAGTGGTGCCAAGTGTATTTGCCTATTAATTTCACTTGAGCCTTTGTCAGTCCAGCCTGTTTGTAAGCCTCGGTAAAGTCAGAGCACAGTTCAGGCGCACGCTGTTTAGCAGAATCAAACCGAGCGAAAACCTCAACGCACTCCGGTTCAACCTCGATTGCCGCAACATCTATCAACCCCATAAGCAGTTCTTGCTAAGCGATTGAATCCAGCACTTTCACAACTGAACCTCACCTTAATAAAACAACTATCTCACCCAATGCTCAGCGAATTTACGAAATCATCAAAGCTCGCACAGACCCTCTCCATTTGCAGACCATCTTGAATTAGTAAATATACAGTTCCAGCGTCTTCCTCCCTCAGAGAAAGCATGAAGCTGTTGCCGCCATCGTCATATGCAAAAGGCACATAGCCATGCAAAGCCTTATCTTGAGCATTGTATTCTTGCATTAATTTTTCTATCGGTAGCTCCCCGAATTTTACCGAATTGAAACCATTTATACTAAATACATACTCATCACCTTCCACCTCGGTAATCCTGGGAAATCCGCCATTGTTCCTAAGATAAATTTCCTTAAATAGGATCGGAAGCTTACCATTTGCCAAAGTTTCAATTTCTGAAAAATCACCGACATCAATACTGGATTCAGACCCTTCAAGATCTAACATGAAATTCCTCCTGCTTTTTTCGCGGCCACTGGCTTTCTGGCTGGGAATGTATAAGCTTTTCCGGTTGCAGCTTTATATTGAGATACTCCTCCATTATGAGGAACACCTTGATGAGCCCTCTGCTCTACTAATTGCATAGTGCCTTTATTGGTTTTAGGATTATAGTCATCCACATGATGCCACACATAGCCTCGCGGCGTGGTTTTTTGATTTAATTCGGCCACTTTGTTTGCAGCCTCAAAGTCCTCAATATAATTTCCCGCATATTCAATTACCACTATGGGATTGACCCCTGGATTTTTCGCATAAAGCGCATTGCTACCAGAATAATCTAGCCCACCACCTAGTGTTTTAGTTATACCAAAATAACCACGCTCGGCAAGAGTGCTTAATGCATCCAATCCAAAGGGATCAACCCAAACAACCGGATTGTTGGCATATTTATAGAGATTCCATCCCCCGCCCAAGCCAATTGGGTCTTGGGTGATAAATTGCCCTATCTCAGGACCATAGTACCGGAACGTGTTGTAGTGCAGTCCCGTTTCGCTATCAAAGTACTGACCTTGGAAACGCAGACTCTGCTCGATCTCTTTGACGGGCAGACTATCTATTGCTCCCCAAGAACGATACGTCGCCTGCCAGACGATCTTGCCGTCACTGTTCGTCAGCTCCAGCGGCGTACCAATCTGGTCCGTATGGAAATAATAGAGCTTCTGCTCCTCCCCTTCCGCCTGATCAACCCGCGCCAACGGCGCATAGCTGCCCGGCTCATACAGATACAGGATGCTCTGCCCCGGCGTCTCCTCCCGCAGCATTCTCAGCCCTTGCCAGAGGAAGCGCTTCTCCTCGACCTGGCCATTGATCACAGCCAGCTTGGCAACCCGCCGCCCCAGGCTGTCATAACGGTAGTGCCCGGTACTCTCCAGCTTGCCATTGACCCATGTCTCCGCCCGCACCAGCCGGTTTTCACCGTCATAACCGAAGCGCTGCAACCGGTTGCCATATTCCGAGCATTTTTCGATCAGGTTACCCCACGGGTCGTAACGGTACTCCTAATCCCGCCAGTGTGTGATGCGGTTGTCCCTGGACTTGGCAAATTGCCGGGCATTGAAATCCAGGCGGTTGCCCGCAGGGTCGTAACGAAACTCTTCGCTGCCAACCAGCGAGCCCGTATCGCGGCTGCGCAACTGGCCGTTCGCTTCGTACTCGTACTTGATCTCGCCCCGCAGCTTGTCCAGCGTGCGCACCAGTTCACCCGCCGGGTCGTACTGATAACGGCGGTGAATCGGGTTGTACGCATGCTCCACCAGCAATGAGGTATTGATACCGGTGTTGTGCACCTGCGAGAGCTTGTCGGCGGGCAGCATCGAGGCGTATTGCCACGCCTTGCGCCCCATCGCGTCATAACCGAAACAACTGGTGAGCTTGCCCTGGGTCCGGTAAACCTCGCGGTGCAGGTCATCACGCTCCATGTCGCTGATCACCTGACCGTCCAGGTTCAGTTGGTGCAGATACCCACTGCCGTAGTACAGGTGGTTAACCTTGCGGCCATCCGGCAGGGTTAGCGTAGTCAGATTGCCGAGCGGGTCGTATTCGTAGCCGAGCGTGCCGTCGGAGGTGATTTCTTTGATCAGCCGGCCCAGCAAATCGTAAGTGTACTCTAGCTTTTCTTCGCTGATCCCTAGCTGCTTGCCGATCCCGGTCGGCTGCCGCTCGATGCTCAGCAACCGGTCGCTGTCGTCGTACGCGAAGGTCTGGCTCGCATCGCGGTTGATCTTGGCGACCAACCGGCCAATGCTGTCACGCTCGAACAGCGTATGCCGCTCCGGCCGCTCGGCATTTTCGCCATAGCCAATCTCATCCAGCCGGGTCAGATGGCCGCCGAGGTTGTAGCTGAAACGCCGGGTCAGGTTATCCACCCGCACTTCTTCAGTCAGCCGGTCCGAGGCGTCATAGGCAAAGCGGTACGTGGCGTTGTTCTCGTTCACCAACCCGGTCAGGCGCCAAGCCTTGTCATACTCGTAACGAACCACACCTCCTTTCGGGTCCCGGCGGTTACTCGGCAAACCACGGGAAGTGCGTAGCAGGCGGGTGATCTGGCCTTTGCCATCGGTGTGGTCGAGCACCTGACCAAGGTCGTTGTAGGTGAAAGTTTCCGCCGTGTTGTCGGGATGGCTGATGCGCAGCACCTCACCGCCGGGCTTGCGCTCCAGCGTGGTGGTCTGGTTCAGCGCATCGGTTACCGCGACGAGGTGCTGGCGTTCGTCGTAGCGGTACCAGGTGTTCTTGCCCGAACAATCCTGGTAACGCTCGACCTGGGCCAGGGTGTTCCACCACAGGTACTTGGACTTGTAGGTCGCGTCGATGATGGTGTGCGGCAGGCCGTCATCGCTGTTCAGGTATTCGGTCATTTGACCCAGGGCATCGAATTCGGCGAGCAGGTTGCCCTTTTCGTCATAGCGCGCCCGCCAGGTGCTGCCATCCGGGTAACTGACCTGGGTCACCAGCGTGGTCAGGTGGTGATATTCGTAGGTGGTCTTGCGGCCCAGCGGGTCGGTTTCTTCGAGCAGACGGGAGAATTCGTCGTACTTGAATTGCAGGCGGTTACCGTCCGCCAAGGTCAGGTCGACCATGTTGCCATTGTCGTCCAGCTCGGTGGCGTAGCGTTCGCCGCCGTAGTCGCGGCTGGCGATCACCCGGTGGTCGGGGTTGTACTGCACTTCCAATTCACGGGCGAGCACATCGGTGGCCCAGCTGGTGCGGGCGTCGAGGTCGTAGCGGAAGTGGAAGCGTTCGCCATCGGTGGTCCAGTGCTCGACCACGCGCGGCTGGCCGCCGAGAGTTTCCCAGCGGTAATGGCAGCCCAGGCCCAGCGCGTTGCTGTGGGTCACCATCAGGCCTTCGGCGTAGCTGAAACTGCGCACGGTGTGGCCGTTGCGGTTGATCACCGCGCTCAGCTGGCCGTGTTCATCGTAGCGGTACTGGGTGAGCGTTTCGACCGCCTGGTCGTTCACCACGCGCTTGATGTCGGTCAGGCGGCCCAGCGGGTGGTCGTAGTGCAGGTGCACGCGGGTACCGCCGGTGGCGCTGATGTCGGTCAGCGTACCGTCAGGCGTGCGGGTGAAATGCAGGAAGTGACCGAGAACGTTCTCGATGCGTTGCAGCGGCACTTCGGTGTTGGTGTCTGGCACTTCGCCGAAGTAGAAGAACAGGTTGTCCCGCGTTTGCAGGATGTAGTGGCCGCCCTCGGTGCACACCAGGTACACCTGCTCGTGCGGGTTGTAGATCCGTTCGCCCGGTTGCAGGGTCACGAACGGAACTTTGCGGCCTTGGTTGTCGGTGAGGTAAATGAATGAGCCCCGCCGACGCAGGCTTTGCTCCCAGGGCAGCACCCAGCCGCGCCCGAGCACGCTGTCGACGGTAAGGTCGCTGGCGTAGAAACGTGACCACTCGATCGGCATCAAGCCCGGGAGGCTGAAGTCAATTTCATCGGGGATCAGTTTGCGACCGGTGGTGAGGTCGACCGGGTTGCCAACCAGTCCACCCAACACCCTGCGTGCCACAGGTTCGACCATGTAGCGGGCGGCCACTTCGCCAGCAATGAAGCCGGCCGTGAATTTCAGGGCGCAAGGTAGGGCGGCCTTCATACCGGCCTGGGTACCCATCTTGAGCACATTCGCGAGGCCACTGGCTGCGCCAGCAATCGCCATCAGCACATCCACGGTGGTGCGCAGCCACTCCGGGACTTCGTCATCCACGGGCAGGTAGCGGTAAGTGCCACCGCCGATGAAGACGTTGTTCGAACCCCCGGAAATGGTCGCGCCGCAGGTCAGCTTGTCGCCCTTGCGCGCCGCCGCGACGCCATTGATGAAGACATTGGTCGAGCCCTCGGCGATCTGCACCGGGCCCGGGTGCTTGTCGCAGGCACCGATGCTTTTCTCGACGCGGGCGGCCTTGCGGCTATTTATGAAGACGTTGGGCGAGGCCGTCAGTATCGTCCCTGAGGGGGATGAGAACAGACTGCCCAGTGCCTCGCCGGCAGCGGTCAGCAAGCTGCCCCCGAGACCTGCCGCGATGCCGGCCAGCAAAGCCACGCCTAACCCGCAGGTAAAGGTGGCGATGGCCACCGTGGCCACCAGTGCGATACCCAGGGCAGCGCCCAGCAGGAAGCCGCCCAATGCGCCGGTGTGTGAAATCTCGTCGCCAAACCTGGCCGCTTCGAACATGAGGGGTTACTCCTGTTCGGCCAAGTTGTGCAACGCGAATGAACGACAAGACTGAAGCAGCGAGCGCTCGGTCAGATCCTTGATCATTGTTGCGTCCTTGAGGCTTGAAACCCAAGGACGCTAGGAAAACGCCGTTAGGCCGTCAATGAACAAGGCGTTCAGTGCGCGGACCTGCTTGTAGGAAAGCACTTACCCGCCAGGAGCGACTGCCTTGCCGCATAGGCTTGGGTTACCATACCGCCCTTGCGCAACACCCATCACCCAAGCCAAGCCCCCGCTTGCTCGACTCGACACCAACAGGTCATCCATGCGTCTGTTTCATACCTCCGACTGGCACCTGGGCCAAAGCCTGCACGGCCAGGAACGCGACTTCGAACACGCCTGCTTCCTCGACTGGCTGCTCGGCCAGCTGCGCCTGCGCCAGCCGGATGCGCTGCTGATCGCCGGCGATATCTTCGACACGGTCAACCCGCCGGTCAAAGCCCAGGAACGTCTCTACGACTTCATCGTCCAGGCCCACGAGCAACAGCCGAAGCTGGACATCGTGATGATCGCCGGCAACCACGACTCCGGCTCGCGCATCGAGCTGCCCGCGGCACTGATGCGCCGCCTGCGCACCCATGCCCTGGGCCGTGTGCACTGGCTGGACGAGGGCCAGCTGGACGCCGAGCGCCTGCTGATTCCGCTGACCAACGGCCGTGGCAAGGTCGCCGCCTGGTGCCTGGCCCTGCCCTTCCTGCGCCCGGCTGAGGTGACCGGCCCGCAATTGGGTGACGACTACCTGCAAGGCATTACCCAGGTGCACCAGCAGCTGATCGCCGCCGCGCAAAAGAAGCGCAAGAAGGACCAGGCGCTGATCGCCATCAGCCACGCGCACATGGCCGGTGGCGCGGTGTCGGAGGACTCCGAACGCAGCCTGATCATCGGCAACGCCGAGGCGCTACCGGCCAAGCTGTTCGACAAGGCCATCAGCTACGTCGCCCTGGGCCACCTGCACAAGCCGCAGAAGGTCAACCGCGAAGAACGCATCCGCTACAGCGGCTCGCCGATCCCGCTGTCGTTCGCCGAAATCAACTACCCGCACCAGGTGCTGGAGGTGGAACTGGACGGCACCGGCCTGGTCAGCGTCGAACCGCGCCCGGTACCGCGCGCCGTGGCCCTGCAACGGGTCGGCCCGGCACCACTGGGCGAACTGCTGGAGCAGTTGGCCGAGCTGCCAGTGATCGACCTGCTCGAAGACCCCAACCGCCAGCCCTGGCTGGAGGTGCGGGTGATACTGGACGAGCCGCAACCCGACCTGCGCCAGCAGATCGAAACCGCACTGCAAGGCAAGGCCGTGCGCTTGATCCGCATCAGTGCCGAATACGCCGGCCGCAACAATGCCGAAGACGATGACCTGGCCTTTGTCGAACTGGCCCAGATGACCCCGCAGGACCTGTTCAGCCGCGCCTGGGAGCAGGCCTATGGCAACCCCGCCGACGAACAGGCGCTGGCCGACTTCGCCCTGCTGTTGCAGGACGTGCAGCAGGAAGAGGAACAGCCATGAAGATTCTTGCCATCCGCCTGAAGAACCTGGCATCCCTGGCCGGCCCGGTCGATATCGATTTCACCGCCGAACCGCTGGCCAGCGCCGGCCTGTTCGCCATCACCGGGCCTACCGGGGCGGGCAAAAGTACCCTGCTCGACGCCCTGTGCCTGGCGTTGTTCGGCACCGTGCCACGGCTGAACGACATTGGCCGCGAGGCCAAGGTGCCGGATGCAGACGGTGAAATCCCTACCTCCGACCCGCGCAACCTGCTGCGCCGCGGCACCGGCAGCGGCTTTGCCGAAGTCGATTTCGTCGGCATCGATGGCCGCCGCTACCGCGCCCGCTGGGAAGCCAACCGCGCCCGCGACAAGGCCAACGGCAAGCTGCAGCACAGCCGCCAGAGCTTCTACGACCTGGACAGCGAGCAGGTGCTGGGCAGCGGCAAGAACGAGTACAAACAACTGGTCGAAGCCCGCCTGGGCCTGAACTTCGAACAGTTCACCCGCGCGGTGATGCTGGCCCAGAGCGAATTCGGCGCCTTCCTCAAGGCCGACGACAAAGAACGCAGCGAGCTGCTGGAAAAGCTAACCAACACCGCCATCTACACCCGCCTGGGCCAGCGGGCCTTCAGCAAGGCACGCGAAGCCGGCGAGGCCCACAATGCCCTGAAGGACCGTGCCAGCCATCTGCTGCCGATGCCCACCGAAGCCCGCGCCGAGCTCGACCAGCGCCTGGAACAGGCGCAGCAGCAGTTCAAGGCCGACCAGGCCGGCGAGCGCCAGCTGGAGCAGCAACGCAACTGGCTGAACGAGCAGCGCCAGTTGCAGGCCCAGCACGCCGAAGCCGGCACCGCGCTGCAAGCCGCCGAACAGGACTGGCAACAACTGGCTGACCAGCGCCTGGACCTGGTGCGCCTGGAGCGCCTGGCCCCGCAGCGTCACCAGTTCCACCGCCAGCAGACACTGACCGCGCAACTGGCACCGCTGGCAGCGAAGATCGCCGAACAACAGCAGCAGCAAGCCGAGCTGCAAGTGCGCACCAGCGAGCTCGAACAGGCGCTGGACGCCGCGCGTCAGGCGCTTGCCGATAGCCAGGCCCAACACAGCGAGAACGCCCCTCGCCTGCGCCAGGCCTTTGCCGCCCAGGACAACCTGGCCCGCCTGGACCAGGAGCTGGTAGCACAGCGCAGTGCCAGCCAGCAGGCCGAGCAGCAGGTCGCCGAAGGTCAGCAGCACCTGCAGCAGCTGGAAGACAACCAGCAGCGCAGCCTGCAGCAACTGGCGCAGATCGACACCGCGCTCGCCGACAGCCAGCACCTGGCGGGCCTGGCCAATGCCTGGCACGCCTACCTGCCGCAACTGAAGCAAGTGATGCTGATCGGTGGCCGCCTGGCCAAGGGCCGTGAAGAGCTGCCCGGCCTGCAGGCCCAGGCCAGCCAGGCCAATGCGCACTTGCAGGCCGAGCGCGATGCCTTCGAGCTGCTGTTCCGCGAAGCCAAGGCCGAACCCCAGGCCCTGGCAGAACAGATCGACCTGCTGGGTGGCATGCTGCAGGACAACCGCAAGCAGCAACGCGCCGTGGAAGAACTGTCACGCCTGCATGGCCGTGAACTGGAGCTGCGCCAACAGCTGGAGGCCGTGCGCGTGCGTCAGCAGCAGGCCATGCAGCAGCGCCAGCAACTGATTACCGAAGGCACCGCCGCCAAGGCCGAGCTGGAAGCCGCCGAGCAAGCGCTCAACCTCACCCGCCAGTTGCTGGAACGCCAGCGCCTGGCACGTAACACCAGCGTCGAAGAGTTGCGCGGCCAGTTGCGCGACGGCGAACCCTGCCCGGTGTGCGGCAGCGCCGAGCACCCGTTCCACCAGCCTGAAGCGCTGCTGCAAAGCCTGGGTCGCCATGACCAGGCCGAGGAAGACGCCGCGCAGAAGCAGGTCGAAACCCTCAACAGCAAGCTGGTGGAGCTGCGCACCCAGCTGGGCGTGGTCAACGCCCAGCTCAAGGATTACCAGCAGCAACAGCAGCAACTGGGCGAGCAGCTACAACCGCTGGTGGCCCAGGTGCAGGCGCACAGCCTGTGGCCCGCCCTGGCCCCGCAGGACGACAATGCCCGCAGTGCCTGGCTCGACAGCCAGCTGCGGCGCCTGGACGAAGAAATCGGCCAGGACGAGAAACGCCAGAGCGCCCTGCTCGCCCTGCAAAAAGATGCAGCCCGTCTCAACCAGCAATTGCAGGCCGCCCAGCAGGCGCAACAGCAAGCCCAGCGCCACCTGGAGCAACAGCACCAGGCCCTGGCCAGCGACGAGCAGCAGTTGCAGCAAGGCCTTGAGGACCTTGCCGGCGTGTTGCCCGAAGAGGCCCTCAAGGCCTTGAACGACGACCCGGCCAATGCCTTCCTCGCCCTGGACCAGCAGATCGCCCTGCGCCTGCAGCAATTGGAGCAGCGCAAGGACGAACAGGAAGAACAGCAAGCCCGCCAGGCCCAGCTGGACAAGCTGCGCGACCAGCAGCAGGCACGCGTGCAGACCCAGCAGCAGCTGCAGCAGAAACTTGCCGCCCTCGACGAGCAGCGCCAGCAGGCCCAGGCTTCGCTCAGCGAACTGCTGGGCGAGCACGCCAGCGCCGAAGCCTGGCAACAGCACATGGACACCGCGCTGGAGCAGGCCCGCGCCCTCGATGCCGACACTGCCCAGCGCCTGCAGGACTTGCGTACCCAAGGCGTGCAACTGGCCAGCGAACTCAAGGCCAACACCCAGCAGCAGCAGGCGCTGGACGCCGAGTGCCAGCAGTTGCAGGGCCAGATCGCCCAGTGGCGCGCAGAACACCCGGAACTGGACGACGCCGGCCTGGATCGCCTGCTGGGCATCGAGGACGCGCAGGTAAATGAGCTGCGCCAGCGCCTGCAAGGCGCCGAGAAGGCCATCGAACAGGGCCGCGTGCTGCTGCAGGAACGTGAACAACGCCTGCAGCAACATGCCGCGCAAATGACTGTGGACACCTCGGCCGACGCCTTGGAACAGGCCCTGACCGAACTGCGCGAACGCCTGGCCGGCCATGAGCAGCAATGCGCCGAACTGCGTGCACAGCAGGCCGATGACCAGCGTCGCCAACAGGCGCACCAGGCGCTGGCGGCGGAAATCGAACAGGCCCACCAGCAGTGGCAACGCTGGGCTCGCCTGAACGCCCTGATCGGCTCGGCCTCTGGCGATGTGTTCCGCAAGATCGCCCAGGGCTACAACCTCGACCTGCTGCTGCACCACGCCAACGCCCAGCTGCGCCAGCTGGCCCGCCGTTACCGCCTCAAGCGCGGCGGCAGCGCCCTCGGCCTGCTGGTGCTGGACACCGAGATGGGTGACGAACTGCGTTCGGTGCACTCGCTGTCTGGCGGGGAAACCTTCCTGGTGTCGCTGGCCCTGGCCCTGGGCCTGGCCTCGATGGCCTCAAGCACGCTGCGCATCGAATCGCTGTTCATCGACGAAGGCTTCGGCAGCCTCGACCCCGAGTCGCTGCAACTGGCCATGGACGCCCTTGACGGCTTGCAGGCCCAGGGCCGCAAGGTGGCGGTGATTTCCCACGTGCAGGAAATGCACGAACGCATCCCGGTGCAGATCCAGGTGCGCCGCCAAGGCAATGGCCTGAGTGACGTGGAGGTGTGCGGGTGATCCTCTACTCGTTCCGCCGCTGCCCCTGGGCCATGCGCGCGCGCCTGGCCCTGCGCTATGCGGAGTGCAAGGTGGAGATTCGCGAGGTAGCGATGAAGAACAAGCCGGCAGAACTGCTGGCCTTGTCACCCAAGGGCACGGTGCCGGTACTGGATACCGGTGCCGGGGTGCTCGAAGAAAGCCTGGACATCATGCGTTGGGCGCTGGCGCAAAACGACCCTCAGGACTGGCGGCTGCAGGCCGACCCTGCGGCGGCCAAGCAGGCTGAAACACTGATTGCGCGCAACGACAGCACGTTCAAGGCGCAGGTGAACCTGTACAAGTATGCCGAGCGCTACCCCGAGCATACCCGCGAGCATTACCGTCAGCAGGCCGAGGCCTGGCTGGCGGAGCTCGAAGGCCTGCTGGCAGGCAGGCCCTACTTGCTGGCCACGCACCCGAGCATTGCCGATGCCGCATTGCTACCCCTGATGCGCCAGTTTGCCGGGGTCGAACCGCAGTGGTTCGCCGAGGCGGCTTATCCGCGGGTGCGGAGCTGGCTGGAGGGGTGGCTGGCTTCGGAGCTGTTCAGGTCAGTCATGGCCAGGTAGCTTCACGCGATCCCTTGTAGGAGCGGCCTTGTGTCGCGATAGGGGCGCGCAGCGGCCCCAGGTTTTTGCGTCACAGCAGAAATTGCCGGGGCCGCTCTGCGGCCCTTTCGCGACACAAGGCCGCTCCTACAGGGACCGAGTCAGCTTCAATGGGTGTGCTTGCCGCTCAATGCCGCATGGAAATTGGCACTCTGGCGCAGGTACTGTTCGGTGTAGCTATGGGTAGCGGACGCCTTGCCGCTGCTGTCGGCATGGGCATGCGCTGGCAATACGACCGAAGCGGAAATGGCGGATGCGGCAATGACCGGGAAGAGATTGAAGTTCATCTGGGCTGACCTCGACGGCGGTGGTTTGACGTTGGCCCGTTTGGGCCTTGGGTCAAACTTACGCCGCCGAAGCCGCAGGCAAAAATTCATTGCGCCAGTATCGACTATCACGCCGATCGATATCACTCGATGAACTTCAGGTCCGACGGCGCATCCTGCTTCAGCGTCTGCACCGTCTCCAACAGCTTGCCGCTGCGCGGATCGCGGCGTATCACTACGATCTGGTTGCTCTTCTGGTTGGCCACCAGCAGGAAGTTGTCACTCGGGTCGAGGGCGAACTCGCGGGGATGATCCCCCTCCACCGAACGGCGCTGCAGGAAGGTCAGCTGGCCATCCTGCTTGCCCACGCTGAACGCCACGATCTCGTTGGCCGTGCCTCGGTTGCTCACATACAGGAAGCGCCCGTCTGCCGACAAGTGCAAGCCACCTGCCGCTTTCGCCGCAGCTTCCTTGCTCTCGGTCAGGGGCAGGCGCTGGCGTTCGACCAGGTTGCCCTCCTGCACGTCGAACATCACCACTTCGGCACTCATTTCCAGGGTCAGGTAGGCGTGCCGACCCTTGGCGTCGAACAACAGGTGGCGCGGCCCGCTGCCCGGCGGCAGGTCCACCGACGTGGGGATCGCTGGCGTCAACGGGCGGTCTGCGCTGGCACCGTCGTAGCGGTAGATGAACACCTTGTCGGCACCCAGGTCGCTGGCATACAGGTGGCGGCCGTCGGGTGACAGCACCAGCGAATGCACATGCGCGCTAGCCTGGCGCTCGGGGTTTACCCCGCTCGCCTTGTGCCGGGCCTGTTGCACCGCCGGCTTGAGCTTGCCGTCCTTGGCCACCGGGACTACCACCAGGCTGCCGCCGGGATCGGGCTTGACCGCGTAGTTGGCCACGAACAGATAACGCTGGTCCTGGCTGAGGCTGGCGTGGGTAGGCTCGTCACCTTGGCTGGGCACCTGGTTGAGCAGCTTGATCTCGCCTTTTGCACTGACGGCGAAACTGCTGACCCCGCCCTTCGGCGTTTCGTTGACCGCAAAGAGCTGGCGTTGATCGGCCGACAGCACCAGCCATGAAGGGCTGACACTTTCCACCACCTGCTGCGGCGACGGGTCGATATGACCGGTCTTTTCGTCGAACCCGTAGCGGTAGATGCCCTGGCTGGCGCCATCGGTGTAACTGCCCACCAGCAAGGTGGCGGCGTGGGCATGGATGGTCAGGCTCATCAGGCTAGCGGTCAGCAGGCTCGTCCAGATCCGATTCATCTTCGTCATCATCCGGGGCGCGAAAGGCACTCATACAGACTAGCCGATGCGCGCCGTCGGCATCGTCGAGTTGCCACTCGTCACCCACGGCGATGGCAGCTGTGATCTGCTCGGAGGTGAAGGTCCAGCGGCGGAGCTGGCGGCCGTCCATGCATTCGATGGTGAGGCCGGATTCATCGGAGGTGAAGTCGAAGGCGTGCAGGCCGTCGATCAGGAGCATGTCGCAGGACTGCAGGGCGGTGGCGAGGGGGGACATGGGGGTACCAATCTGAAATGAGTTGGCATTATAGCCTTGGGGCTGCCTTGCAGCCCATTCGCAGCACAAGGCTGCTCCTACAGGGGGACCGCGAAGCTTCTGTAGGAGCAGCCTTGTGCTGCGAATGGGCCGCAAAGCGGCCCCCGGCAATTCAATGAGCGAAAATGGAGCCTCCCTCCTTGCCCACCATCTTCTCAGGCTTGATCAGGAACCTTGCCAGCGCCGGCAGCAGCCACAGCGCACCGAACATGTTCCACAGCAGCATGAAGGTCAGCATCAGCCCCATGTCCGCCTGGAACTTGATCGCCGAGAAGATCCAGGTGCACACGCCGATGGCCAGGCACAAGCCGGTGAACAGCACTGCCTTGCCGGTCGAGCGCAGGGTCTCGTAATACGCCTCCTGCAACGGCAACCCGGCGCGCAGGAAGCTTTCCAGCCGGCTGTAGATGTAGATGCCATAGTCCACGCCAATGCCCACACCCAGCGCCACCACCGGCAAGGTCGCCACCTTGACCCCGATGCCCATGTAGGCCATCAGCGCGTTGCCCAGCACCGAAGTCAGCACCAGCGGCAGGACGATGCACAGGGTGGCGGCGAACGAGCGGAAGGTAATCAGGCACATCACCGCCACGCAGATGTACACCAGGATCAGGATGGTCAGTTCGGCCGACTTGATCACCTCGTTGGTCGCCGCTTCGATCCCGGCATTGCCCGCCGCCAGCAGGAACTGCAGGCCTTCCTTGTTGTGGCTGTCGGCAAACGCCTTGGCCACGGCAGTGACCCGCTCCAGGGTTTCGGCCTTGTGGTCGTTGAGGAACACCAGCACCGGCGCCAGCGAGCAGTCGCCGTTGTACAGGCCATCAGCGCGGGCGATGGAGTTGTTGAGGATATCCGGGTTGCGCGACAGGGTTTCCCATTTCAGACTGCCCTCGTTCATGCCCTTGATCACCTGCTTGGACACGGTCACGAGGGAAATTGCCGACTGCACGCCCGGGGTGTTCTGCATGGTCCACATCAGCTCGTCGATCGGCGCCATGGTCGAGTGGATCGAGCAGCTTTCTGGCGGGGTCTTGACCATGATCACCAGCACGTCGGAACTGGTCGAGTAGTTGCTGATGATGAAGTTGTTGTCCTGGTTGTAGCGCGAGTCGGGGCGCAGCTCCGGCGCGCCCTGGTCGAGGTCGCCGATCTTCAGGTTCTGGCTGTACCATAGGCCACCGGCGAAGGCGACCAGCGCCAGGGCCACCGACACCGGCGCCACCTTGGCACTGGCGAAGTTCGACAACAGGCGCCAGAACGGGTGCTCGCGGGTGGCGTCCTGCTTGCTGCGCTCGACGGCCTTCTTGCTGATGCCGACGTAGGAGATCGCTACCGGCAGCAGGATGAGGTTGGTGAACACGATCACTGCCACACCGATGGAAGCACCGATGGCCAGTTCACGAATCACCCCGATGTCGATGATCAGCAAGGTGATGAAGCCCACGGCGTCGGCGAGAATGGCGATCATCCCCGGCAGGAACAGCTGGCGGAAGGTGCGCCGGGCAGCGGTCAGGGCGTTGTCGGCATCACTCGACTGCAGGGCGATACCGTTGATCTTCTGCACCCCGTGGGAAATGCCGATGGCGAAGATCAGGAACGGCACCAGCATCGAGTACGGGTCCAGGCCAAAGCCCACCGCATGCATCAGGCCCAGCTGCCAGACCACTGCCACCAGGGTGGTGATGAGCACGGCGATGGTGCTGCGGATGCACCAGGTGAACCAGTACAGCAGCACCCAGGTGATGGCCAGGGCGACACCGAAGAACATCGCCACCATCACCAGGCCGTCGATCAGGTCGCCGACCTTCTTGGCGAAGCCGACGATGTGCACCTTCACATTGGGGTTCTGCGCCTGGAACTTGTCGCGGATCTTTTCTTCAAGCTGGTGCGAGAACTGCTGGTAGTCCAGCTTCACCTGCTTGCCCGGGTCCTGCGGGTCGGGGTAGCTCTCCAGCAGTGGCACATCGACGATGCTGGACTTGAAGTTGTTGCCCACCAGTCGCCCCACCTGGCCCGACTTGAGCACGTTGTCGCGCAGGGTGTCGAGGCTGTCCTGCGAGCCGTTGTAGGTGTTGGGAATCACCTCGCCACCCGAGAAGCCTTCCTCGGTGACCTCGCTCCAGCGCACGCTGGGGCTCCACAGCGACTTCAACCCGGCACGGTCGACGCCAGGGATGTAGAACACTTCGTCATGGATCTGCCGCAGGGTCTCCATGTAGTCCTTGTCGAAGATGTCGCCATTCACGGCCTCCACCGAAATGCGCACGGTGTTGCCGAGGTTGGCCAGGTCGTTGCGGTGCTCCATCATCTGCTCGATGAACGGGTGCTGCAGCGGGATCATCTTCTCGAAGCTGGTGGACGGGCGTATCTGCGTGGCCTGCCAGAACAGGAAGATGCTGACCAGCACGCACAGGGCGATGACCACGGGGCGATTGTTGAAGATCAGGCGTTCGAGCAACGTGGCCTTGTCCTGGTGATGCGGGTGCATGGTGATGCTCTCCCTGCTGGTCATGGACGCACCTCCTGGTCAGCACCCTGCGGGTCAGCCAGGTGCACGCCACCCTGCCCTACCAGCAGCAGGCCGCCATCGGCCAGGCCGCTGACGCCGGCCAGGGCAATGCGGTCGGCGCGGTTGTAGACACTGAAGGTCTGGCCGTCATCGGTACTGCGCAGCACGCTGCCGCCATTGCCGACCAGCACCAGGCTACCGTCCTCGACAAGCGTAGCGCCTGCCAGGCCGAATTCGAGGGTGCCACGTGCGGCCTTGAGCTCGATCGGTTGCCAGCTGTCACCGAAATCGGTGGAGCGGAACAGGTTGCCGCGCAGGCCGTAGGCCAGCAATGTGCGCGGCTGTGCAGTGCCGATCACGCCGAACAGCGAGCCCTCGTAGGGGCCTTGAACCTTGGCCCAGGTCTGGCCGTTGTCGGCCGAGCGGAACATGCCGCCCTGCTCGCCGACAATGAACAGGCCCGCGTCACGCACCTGGGCGATACCGTTCAGGTGCAACTGGTCGGGGTTGTCCAGGCGCTCGGCCACGTCCTGCCAGTGCTGGCCGCCGTCAGTGGTTTCCAGCAAGGCGCCGTAGGCACCTACGGCAAAGCCGTGCCGGGCGTCGAGGAAGGCGACATCGAGCAAGGGTGCTTCGCGGGTCAGGTCTTCGAACTGCTTGCTCCAGGTGGCACCACCATCGCTGCTGGCGAGCACCAGCGCATCGTGGCCGACGGCCCAGCCGCGCTTGTCGTCGAGGAAGAACACCGCGGTCAGCAGTTGCCGGGTGGGCACCCGCGCCTGGGTCCAGGTTCTGCCCTGGTCGTCGGAGAACAGGATATGACCTCGATCGCCCACTACCACCAGGCGCTTACCGGCATGGGTGGCGTCGATCAGCAGGCTTTGGCTGGCCTTGGCCGATTCGGTGGAATATTCGTCGGCGGCAGCGGCTTGCACGCTGTCAGCCCACACGCCGAGCCCCAGCGCCAGTACCGCGCTGGCTGCCAATGGCCAGGCAAAGCGCCTGTTCTGTTCCCTCATGACTGTCCCCCTGTTGTGTTCTTATTTGGTGGGTCAATGCATTGCAGGTACTGCGAAAAGCCTGGTCTAGAGGCCTGCAATAGCTTGAAGGGATCGTAGCGGGGATATTTGCGGGAACACAACGGGCGGGGTGTTATGTTTTGTTGTCGGCTCCAAAAGCTTCGCGGGTAAACCCGCTCCCACAGGTCCTGCACAGCCCATGAAAGCGGTGCAGTACCTGTGGGAGCGGGTTTACCCGCGAAGAGGTCGGTTCAGGCTACGGAAAACTCAAACCAGGCTCTTGCTCACAACCTCATACACATCACTGGACAACTCACCAGAAGCCAGAATCCGCTCCAGCTCGCCCTTCATCAGGGCCTGACGCGCATCGTCATACTTGCGCCAGCGGGTCAGCGGTGCCAGTTGCCGCGAAGCGATCTGCGGGTTCAGCGCATTCAGCTCGATCACCAGGTCCGCCAGGAAGCGGTAGCCGGAGCCATCCGCCGCATGGAAGTTGACCAGGTTCTGCCCGGCAAAGGCGCCGATCAACGCACGTACCTTGTTCGGGTTCTTCAGGGTGAACGCCGGGTGCTGCATCAGCGCCTTGACCCGCGCCAGCCCGCCCGGCAGCGTACTGGCCGCCTGCACGCTGAACCACTGGTCCATGACCAGCGGGTTGTCCTTGAAGTGCTCGGCAAAGGCTTCCAGCGCCTTGGCCCGCTCGGCTTCGAACGGTGAGTTGACCAGCACAGCCAGGGCGGTAAGGCGCTCGGTCATGTTGTCGCAGTGCTCGAACTGCTCCAAAGTCGCCTGCAGCACCTGCGGCTTGCCGCTCTGCATCAGGTACGACAGCGCGATGTTCTGCAGGCTGCGGCGAGCGAAATGCTCGGCCGAGGCCACGTAGGCGGTGCTGCGCGACACTTCGCGGTTGGCCTGGTAGCGCGCCCACAGGGCGTCGAACAGCTGCTCGGCGATCTGCTGGCGGGCGAACTCGCGGGCAGCATGGATGGCGTCCACGTCGGCCACCTGGCTGATCTCGGTGAGGTAGGCCTCACCCGGCAGCGAGAGCATTTCGGCAACCATGGCCGGGTCCAGCGACTCGTTGCCGAGCACAGTGCCCAGGGCGGTGATCAGGCGCTGGTCGAGCTTCAGTGCCTCGCCGCGCTGATGCTGGCCGATCAGCTCCTGCAGCACCTGCACCGACAACTGCTGCCCCGCCTCCCAGCGATTGAAGCCATCGCTGTCGTGCTGCATCAGGAACATCAGCTGGTCGCGGTCGTAGGGGAAGCTCAGCTTGACCGGTGCACTGAAACCACGCAGCAGCGACGGCAGCGGCTTGGCCTGGATGCCCTGGAAGGTGAAGGTCTGCTCGGCCTCGGTCACCGACAGCACGCGGCTGGTGCTCTGCGCCGTATCTTCGCCGGCGAGTTGCAGCGGCAGGTCGTTGCCTGCAGCATCCAGCAGGCCAAGCTCCACCGGGATCACGAACGGCAGTTTTTCGGCCTTGTCCGGGGTCTGCGGGCAGCTTTGGCGGAAGGTCAGGCTGTAGGTTTGCGCGGCCGCGTCATAGGCCTCGCTGACTTCCAGGCGCGGGGTGCCGGCCTGGTTGTACCAGCGCTTGAACTGGGTGAAGTCGACGCCGTTGGCGTCTTCCATGGCCTGGATGAAATCGTCGGTTGTCACCGCCTGGCCATCGTGGCGTTCGAAGTACAGGTCGCTGCCCTTGCGGAAGCCGTCGACGCCCAGCAGGGTACGAACCATGCGCACCACTTCGGCGCCCTTCTCGTACACGGTCAGGGTGTAGAAGTTGGAGATCTCGATGAAGCTGTCCGGGCGCACCGGGTGGGCCATGGGACCAGCGTCTTCGGCGAACTGGTGAGTACGCAGGTAGGCCACGTCTTCGATGCGCTTGACCGTGCGCGAGTTCATGTCGGCGCTGAACTCGGCATCGCGGAACACCGTGAAGCCTTCCTTCAGCGACAGCTGGAACCAGTCACGGCAGGTGACGCGGTTGCCCGACCAGTTGTGGAAATACTCGTGGGCAACCACGCCTTCGACGCGCTGGTGGGCGGCATCGGTGGCGGTTTCGGCACGGGCCAGCACACAGCTGGAGTTGAAGATGTTCAGGCCCTTGTTTTCCATGGCGCCCATGTTGAAGTCGTTGACCGCGACGATCATGAAGATGTCCAGGTCGTACTCACGGCCATAGACTTCTTCGTCCCAGCGCATGGACTTCTTCAGGCTGACCATGGCGTGGTCGCACTTGTCGATGTTCTCGGGCTCGACATAGATGCGCAGGGTCACGTCACGGCCGGACTGGCGGGTGAAGCTGTCCTCGACGCACCACAGGTCACCGGCCACCAGGGCGAACAGGTAGGCCGGCTTCATGAACGGGTCTTCCCAGGTCGCCCAATGGCGACCATCGTCTGCCGGCCCGCTGCCGATCGGGTTGCCGTTCGACAGCAATACCGGGTAGCGATGCTGCTCGGCGATCACCGTCGTGGTGAAGGTGCTCATCACATCCGGACGATCGAGGTAGTAGGTGATCTTGCGGAAGCCTTCGGCCTCGCACTGGGTGCAGAACATCTTGCCCGACTTGTACAAGCCTTCCAGCGCGGTGTTGCTCTCGGGGTGGATCTTCACGCTGGTGTCGAGGGTGAAGTGCTCGGCCTTGGGCTGCACGGTCAGGCTGTCGGCGTCGAGCTGGTAGTCGCCCGGCTGGAGTTCCTGGTCATCCAGCGAGGCGCGCAGCAGCTCCAGCTGCTGGCCATCGAGTACCAGTGGCGGCAGGCCGGCACCGCGTGCCGGGTTGCGGCGCATGACCAGTTGCGCGTGAACCAGGGTATGGTCCTCGAACAGCTCGAAGGTCAGGTGCGTCTCGTCGATCAGGTACTCGGGCGCCTGGTAATCCTTGAGGTAGATCACTTGCGGTTGTTCGGTACGCATGTGCAGGTCCTTTTTACTGGAGTACGGCCAACTGGTAGGCCGTGTACTTGCGAATATTGATCACACCGGTGTCGAAGATCAGATACTGGCCCTTGATGCCCAGCAGCGTGCCTTCCACTACCGGGTCCTTGTCGAGGTTGAAGCTGACGATCTTCGATGGGTAGGCCTCGACCGGGTACTTCATCTGCACCACTTCGGCGTCGGCCAGCGGCTGGATCGCCTGCAGGCCGAAGCGCCCCTGCAGCTCGCGCAGGCCATCGGCACAGGCGTCGAAGACCTGTTCACGAATGGCCACCAGGTCGAGCTCCTCGGCATCGCCCTTGAGCAGGGCGCGCCAGTTGGTGCGGTCCGGCACCTGGCTGCGCAGCAAGTCTTCGACCAGGCCGGACTGCTGGCGGGTGGCCACGCGCACGATCGGCAGGGCCTGGCTGGCGCCCTGGTCGAGCCAGCGGGTGGGCAGCTGGGTGGCGCGGGTGATACCGACCTTGATCCCCGACGAGTTGGCCAGGTAGACCACATGGTCGGTCATGCAGAACTGTTCGCCCCACGACGGTTCGCGGCAGGTGCCGGCGTCGTAGTGGCACTTTTCCGGGGCCATGATGCACACGTCGCACTGGGCCAGTTTGGTCATGCACGGGTAGCAGTAACCCTGGCTGAAGCTGGTCTTGGTGCGCTTGCCACAATGGCTGCAGTGAATGGCGCCAAGGTACTCAAGGCGCAGGCGCTGGCCGATAAACGGGTTGACCGGCACCTGCGTGTCATCAAGGCGAAAGCTGTACTGCACCACTGGCGCCTGCAGGCTTACCGCCATCTTGCTCAACGAGCCACGAGCGAGTTCGATCAATGTACCGAGTCCGACTTGAACAGAATGTTGGCGATCGGCGCGGACTTCGAGGCGCATTCCTGCGGGCCCATGTAGCCGGTACGCTGGTCTTCGGGCAGGTTTTTCATCTCCCAGGCGATTACCGCCTGCAGCGACAGCTCTTTCTGCTCGGCAGTGAGCTTGCGGCCATCCGACCATTTGCCGATTTCCACGGCCAGTTTCAGGCTCTCGTAGATTTCCGGGGTGATGTTTTCGATCATTTGCGCGAAAGTGGACATAGTGTCTCCTGATTCAAGCCGACAGTTTACGCCGGGCAAGCGCCCCACCCAAGAGCCCGGTCAGGCATCCGATGAGCAGCCCGCCGACGTGGGCGGCGTTGGCGATCTGGCCAAGGCCCAGGGTGTCGATCACGCCGCTCAGGCACACCACCAGCCAGATCAGCATCATCACCAGTACGCCCTTGGGCAGGTTGAAGTAACGGTCGGGTGCAAGCCACTGGTACAGCCAGATGTGCCCGAGCAGGCCGTACAGCACGCCGGACAGGCCACCGAACAGGCTCGGCCCGCTGCTGTAGTGCTGGGCCAGGTTGGACACCAGGCTGAACAGCAGGGTCAGGCCCAGCAGCGCCCACGGGCCCTGGCGCAGTTCGATGCGTTTGCCCAGCTCCCAGTACCACAGGCTGTTCATGGCCAGGTGCAGAACGCCGAAATGCAGCAGCATGGGCGATACCAGGCGCCACCACTGGCCTTGGTCCAGGCTTTGCGCCAGCGGGCTGAAGTACAGGTAGTCGCCCTGGACGCGGAAATCGAGGAAGGTGAACCAGCTGATGGTGGTGAAATTGTCGCCAAGGCCGGTGAGGCCGGCGACGATGAAGCACAGCAGCAGGGTGATAGTGGTGACTTTGCAGGCTTTGGCCTGTTCTGCCAGGGAGGGTTGTGTGGGGCTATTCGCGGGTAAACCCGCTCCCACAGGGTCCTGTGCAAGTTCGAGGTCGGCGTTGCCGTCGGGGTAGCGCTGGTAGAGTTCGCGGACGTCCGCTGCCAGGGTGTCGGGGGCCCAGAGCACCTGGGCATCGCCCTCCTCGCTGACCCGGTGCGGCACCTGCAGGCGCTGCAGCAGGTGAACGAAGCCGCTGAGGTCGACCGACAGCGGCAGGCGCATCACTTCGATAATGTTCATTGGTTGGCCTGTGGGCGGTCGACGTCGACCCAGACGAACTTGTGCGGGTCGATGCGGGTTTCATCATCCAGCCGGTAGGCTGCCAGCTTGCCATAGAGCACGGCGCTGTAGTCCAGGCAGGCCAGGTTGGCGCGGATCGGCGCCGGGCGGCCGCTGCGCCAGTAATGGCCGACGAACAGCATGGGCTCGTCTTCGGCATAGCGCAGCAAGGCGTTCTTCTGGCTGTGACTGAGCGGGGTGCTGGCCACTTCCGCGGGCAGGGCGTCTGGCTGGAACACGATGTCGCCGTAGGTTTGCGGGTCTTCTTCCCAGAACTTGGTACGGAAGAAGGCACGGGTCAGGCCGTCGCCACCGGTGAGGGTCAGGCCGTCCGGCAGGCGCATGTCGGTACCGCGCAGCAGGCGGTTGCACACGGTGGCAGCAAAGCTGCCGTTCACCGCCGAGGCCTGGATGAAGTGTTCGTCGATGCGCCCATCGGGGTACTGCTGGCGCAGCGGCTCGATCAGCCGCGGGTCCCAGCAGGCATGCACCAGGCGGAAACGCCCGGCGTCGACGAACAGCGGCAATTCGTAGAACCAGTTGACGAAGTCGTGCCAGTCAGCGGGGTGGTGGGCAAATTGGGTCAGGGTTTCGTCGATCAGCCGGGCGTGGCGTGGCGTATGCTCGCGCACAAAGGCCTTGCCGCTGCCAGGCAGTGCCGGGGTGACCCAGCCCAGCGCGTTGTACTCGTGGTTGCCCATGATGCAGAACGCCTGGCCGGCCTCGACCATGTCGTGGACGATGTGCAGCGCCTCGCGGATGCGTGGCCCGCGGTCGACGATGTCGCCAAGGAACAGCGCCTGGCGCCGCGGGTGGCGCCACACGCCGGCCACACGCTTGTAACCGAGGGCGTCGAGCAGGCGTTCAAGGGTCAGCGCACAACCGTGCACGTCACCGATGATGTCGAAACTACGCGCCGGATCGAGCATCAGTCGTCCCTGCTTCCCAGCCGGCTGCCCCAGCCGAGCTTGGTGCGGCAGACCTCGTAGTAATTGTGGTCCAGCGGGTGGATCAGGCGCAGCTTCTGCGGTTTCTTGCTCACCGTGATGGTGTCGCCGGGGGCACAGGTGAAGTGGTTCTGGCCGTCACAGGATACCTGCGGGTAGATCTGCAGGTCCTTGGACACCACGATCTTCAGTTCGCTGTTGCCGTCGACCACGATCGGCCGGCCTGACAGGGTGTGCGGGTACATCGGCACGATGACGATGGCATCGAGCTTGGGGTGCATGATCGGGCCGCCGGCCGACAGCGCGTAGGCGGTGGAGCCGGTGGGGGTGGCGACGATCAGGCCGTCGGCCTTCTGGCTGCAGACGAACTGGCCATCGATGTAGATCTCGAACTCGATCATGCGCGTGGACTTGCCCGGGTGCAGCACCACATCGTTCAGCGCATCACCCTGGCCGATGGCTTCGTTGTGGCGGCGTACCTCGGCCTGCAGCAGGAAGCGGTTTTCCACCAGGTAGTGGCCGTCGAGCACTTCGGCGACCTTCTCTTCCAGCTCGTCGGGGCGGATGTCGGTGAGGAAGCCCAGGTTGCCACGGTTGATGCCCAGCACCGGAATATTGTGCCGGGCCAGGGCGCGGGCGGCGCCCAGCAGGCTGCCGTCGCCGCCGACCACGATGACCAGGTCGCAGACCTCGCCCAGCAGCTTGCGGGTGGAGGTTTGCAGGCCATGGCCAGGCAACACTTCGGCGATGGTGTCCTCGAGGATCACGTGCAGGTGGCGCTCGATAAGAAATTTTTTCAGTCGGCGAATGGTGTCGAGCACCTGGGAGCTGCCAAGGCGGCCAATGATACCGATATTGCGAAATTGCTCCATGGGGCTCCTGCGAGGCTCTGCGGCGGGTGACTATGCCGCGATTATGGGCGAAACCACCGGGTAGCGGCAAACCGGCTATGCTCGCAGGATGATGCCATTCGCCCTGCTCCACGACCTGCCCCGGCAGCTACGCCGCCCCAACGTGCGCGACCTGGCCTGGGCCCTGCTGTCGCCTCCGTTGCTCAGCGCCCCGCCCTGCCCCCAGCGCCACCCGCTGGCGGGCAGCCTGTGGGCGGACCAGCCACAGCGCCTGGCAGACTGGCTGCGGGCGCTGGATGACGATGACCGCCCATTGCGCGACTGGCTGGCGCAGCTGGGTAGCCGGCGCCTGGGGCACTACTACGAACGGCTGTGGCAGTTCGCCCTGGGCCAGGCCCCGGGCATCGAACTGCTGGCGGCCAACCTGGCGATTCGCGAAGGCGGGCGCACCCTGGGCGAGCTGGATGTGGTGCTGCGCGACCGCGATGGTGTGCACCACCTGGAACTGGCCATCAAGCTGTACCTGGGTCCGGAACACCCCGGGCACGACCCCGACGCCTGGCTAGGGCCAGGCTGCCATGACCGACTGGGAAGCAAACTGGCGCACCTGGCACGGCACCAGTTGCCCATGTCGGCGGGGGCACACAGCCGCGAGGTGCTGGCCGGGCTGGGGGTGGAGCAGGTGCAGGCGCATGTGTGGCTGGGTGGCTATCTGTTCTACCCGTGGCCCGGGCATGCGCAGCCACCACAGGGCGCCAACCCGCAGCACTTGCGCGGGCGCTGGTTGCGGCGGCGGGACTGGATCATGGGCGAAGGTGAGCAATGGCAGCCGCTGCAACGGCATGCCTGGCTGGCGCCGGCGCGGGTCGAGGCGCATGAGTGCTGGGCGGTGGAGCAGTTTGCGGCGTGGCTGCATGTGCTGGAACGGCAGGCTCCGGCGCAGTTGCTGGTGAGGTTGGAGCAAGAGGCTGACGGGGCGTGGCAGGAGGCCGAGCGGGTGTTTCTGGTGGCTGACAGTTGGCCATTTACACCCGAGGCATGATGCAGGCTGTTCCGGCCTCTTCGCGGGCTTGCCCGCTCCCACAGGTACTGCACAGGTCTCTGGCTCAGCGCTGTGCCTGTGGGAGCGGGTTCACCCGCGAAAGGGCCGGTGCAGACAACATAATTTTCACAGACCTGGCGCAAAGATTTGTTACCCCATAGCCACTACAGTACTTCCTGAGCGCCGGCAAGAGCGCCATTCCGACCTGATGACGAGGACCGATCATGGTTTCATCCACCCCCGCGACCCATTACGCGCGCCTGTCCATCGCCCTGCACTGGCTGATGCTGGTGCTGCTGGCCGCTGTCTACGCCCTAATCGAACTGCGTGGCCTGTTCCCCAAGGACAGCGTCGAACGCAACCTGATGAAGGACCTGCACTTCATGCTCGGGCTCAGCGTGTTCGTGCTGGTCTGGTTGCGCCTGGCCATCCGCCTGAGCCGCCCGACTCCACCCATCGTGCCCAAGCCTGCGGCCTGGCAGACCGGCCTCGCGCACCTGATGCACCTGGCGTTGTACCTGCTGATGATCATCCTGCCGCTGGCCGGCTGGCTGATCCTCAGTGCCGCCGACAAACCAGTGCCGTTCTTCGGCCTGGAGCTGCCGCACCTGATCGGCCCGAACCCGGACCAGGCCAAGTTCATCAAAGGCTGGCATGAACGCATCGGCAGCTGGGGCTACTGGCTGATCGGCCTGCACGCTGTAGCCGGGCTGTATCACCACTATGTGCAGCGCGACAATACGCTGCTGCGCATGCTGCCCTACAAGTAACCGCGCCGGCCCTGCAGGCCGCCGGTGTGCACCACGATCAGGCGGGTGCCGGGCGCGAACAGCCCGGCCTCGACCTGCTCACGCAGGGCCAGCAGGGCCTTGCCAGTGTAGAGAGCTTCGAGCGGCACGCCTGTGTGCCGCTCGCAATCAGCGATGAACGCCAGCAGATCAGCGTCGAATTTGCCGAAACCGCCACGGCAGGCGTCGTGCAGCTGGTAGCCATGCGCGCCGGCCAGTGCTGCTACCGCCTCCGGCACACCATGGTCCCTGGGTACCGCCAATGCACCATGCACCACATGTGCGCCCGCCTCGGCCATTACCAGACCGGCCAGGGTAGTCCCCGTTCCGGTAGCCAGCCACCAGGCGTCGTAGCCCGACCAGCCCAGTGCCGCGATCTGCGCGCGCGCCTGCTGCATGATCAGCGCGCAGCCCTGTGCACCGGCAAGCCCGCCTCCCCCTTCGGGGATGCAGTGCCAACCCGGATAGCGCGCCTGCCAAGGTTCCCAGAAACCCGCTTGGTTTCGTGCGCGGTAGCCGCCATAGCCCAGCCAGTGCAGTTCCATGCCCAGCGTCTGCAGGTCACGCACGGTTGGCGTGTCCTGGGCGTGACCACGCAGCAGGCCGGCAGTGGCGAAGCCGAAGCGCTTGCCGGCAGCGGCCAGGGCGTGCAGGTGGTTGGAATGGTTGCCGCCGAGGCTGATCAGGCCCGGGGCGTTGCTGGCGCTGGCCTGTTGCAGGTGATGGCGTAGCTTGAACCATTTGTTGCCGCTGATCAGCGGGTCGATCAGGTCCAGGCGCAGGATGGCGGCTTCTACCTGGGCTTGTTGGAGCCAGGGCAGGATCAGGGGCTGCAGGGGGGCTTGGGGCAGGTCAAAGTGCATCGTGCGAGTTTACCAGTGAAAGCCTGGGGGCTGCTTTGCGCCCCTGTGGGAGCGGGTTCACCCGCGAACACCGGCGCAGCCGGTGCCATACACCGCGCAGCCCTATTCGCGGGTGAACCCGCTCCCACAGGGCCGCAAAGCGGCCCCGGCAATCTCAGAGCTCAGCCGCCAATCTCGAACCCTGGTTGATCGCCCGCTTGGCATCCAGCTCGGCCGCCACATCGGCCCCACCGATCAGGTGCACCGACTGCCCCGCCGCCACCAGCCCGTCCTGCAGCTCGCGCAGCGGCTCCTGCCCTGCACAGATCACCACGTTGTCCACCGCCAGCACCTGCGGCTCGCCATCGGCCACGCGAATATGCAGGCCGGCATCGTCGATGCCCAGGTACTCGACGCTGTTGAGCATCTGCACCCGCTTGTTCTTCAACCCGGTGCGGTGAATCCAGCCGGTGGTCTTGCCCAGGCCGTCACCCACCTTGGATTTCTTGCGCTGCAACAGGTACACCTGCCGCGCCGGGGCATGCGGCTCGGCCTTGATCCCGGCCACGCCACCACGTGCCTGCAGATGGGTATCGATGCCCCACTCCTTCCAGAACGCCTCACGGTCCTGACTGGTGGCCACGCCCTGGTGCACCAGGTATTCGGAAACGTCGAAACCGATGCCACCCGCGCCAATCACCGCGACAGCCTTGCCCACCGGCTTGCGCTCGAGCAGCACGTCGAGGTAGCTGAGCACCTTGGCATGCCCGACACCGGGGATGGCCGGCGTGCGCGGGGCGATGCCGGTGGCCAGGATGATCTCGTCATAGCCACCGTCCACCAGGGCCTGCACATTGACCCGGGTGTTCAGGCGCAAGTCCACGCCCGTGCTTTTGACCTTGTTGCGGAAGTAACGCAGGGTTTCATGGAACTCTTCCTTTCCCGGTACCCGCTTGGCCACATTGAACTGCCCGCCGATCTCGCTGGCGGCATCGAACAGGGTCACCGCGTGGCCGCGCTCGGCAGCCACCGTGGCTGCCGCCAGGCCGGCCGGGCCTGCGCCGACTACGGCAATGCGCTTCACGGTGCGCACAGGCAGGTAGTTGAGCTCGGTCTCGTGGCAGGCACGCGGGTTGACCAGGCAACTGGTCAGCTTGCCGCCGAAAGTATGGTCCAGGCAGGCCTGGTTGCAGCCGATGCAGGTGTTGATCTCGTCGCCGCGACCAGCAGCGGCCTTGTTGACGAAGTCCGGGTCGGCCAGGAACGGACGTGCCATCGAGACCATGTCGGCATCGCCTTCGGCCAGCACCGCCTCGGCCACCTCCGGAGTATTGATGCGGTTGGTGGTGATCAGCGGAATGTTCACCACGCCGCGCAACTTGGCGGTGACCTTGCTGAATGCCGCGCGCGGCACCTTGGTGGCAATGGTCGGTATACGCGCTTCGTGCCAGCCGATGCCGGTATTGATCAACGTCGCGCCGGCCTTCTCGATGGCCTTGGCCAGCAGCTCGATTTCATCCCAGGTGCTGCCGCCCTCGATGAGATCGAGCATCGACAGGCGGAAGATGATGATGAAGTTCGGCCCGACCGCGCCGCGCACCCGGGTGACGATCTCCACCGCCAGGCGCATGCGGTTTTCATAACTGCCACCCCAGCGGTCGGTGCGGTGGTTGGTGTGGGCGGCGAGGAACTGGTTGATGAAGTAGCCTTCCGAACCCATGATCTCGACGCCGTCGTAACCGGCGCGCTGGGCCAGCACCGCGCAATTGACGAAGTCGGCGATCTGCTTCTCGATACCCGCCTCGTCCAGCTCCTTGGGTTTGAACGGGTTGATTGGCGCCTGGATCGCGCTGGGCGCCACCTGGCGCGGGCTGTAGGCGTAGCGCCCGGCATGCAGGATCTGCAGGCAGATCTTGCCGCCGGCAGCGTGTACCGCCTCGGTGACGATGCGGTGCTTGTCGGCTTCTTCCTCGGTGCTGAGCTTGGCCGCCCCGGAATACACTCCGCCCTCATCGTTGGGCGCGATGCCGCCAGTAACCATCAGGCCGACGCCACCGCGGGCGCGCTCGGCAAAGTACGCCGCCATGCGCTCGAAGCCGCCCGGGCGCTCTTCGAGGCCGGTGTGCATCGAGCCCATCAGGGTGCGGTTGCGCAAGGTGGTGAAGCCCAGGTCCAGCGGTGCGAGCAGGTGCGGGTAGCGGTCGGCGGCCATGGAAAGGTCCCCAGGTGGCGTATTCACGGAATGCGGGTGCCTCACCGGCTGGCGGACCCCGTCGTTTGTCTGCCTGCGACATTAAACAGACGTTTGAACGGGCTCAATGATCGAAACTGACAAGTTATTGATCCTCGCGCACAGCGCGACTACCCTAGGAAACTCTTGTTTCCAAGGCGCTGTCCTGCTTCATGCGAAAACTCCTGGCAAGCGCCCTGGCGCTGGTGATGATCGCCGCCCTCTGCGGCTACGGTTTCTGGACCCAGCAGCGCCCGGAAGGCCATTACCTGTCCGACCTGCGCATCGAACTGGCGCTGAACCATGGCGTGCCAGGCGAGCACGGCAACCTGCTCGGCGTCGAACCGCTGCTCTACCCGGGTGACTACCAGAACCTGCAACGCCTGCACCGCAAGCTCTCGGCCTATCTGGAACAGGCCCGTACCCAAGGGCTGGTCGGCCCGCGCACGGTGGTGGTGCTACCCGAGCACATCGGCACCTGGCTGTGGGCGCGTGGCGAAAAGAACGAGCTTTATCAAGTCACGCAAAGCCGCGAAGCCCTGCAATGGCTGGAACTGAGCAACCCGCTGCGTTATGGCCTGGCCATGCTCCGTGCCGACGGGGACGACTGGCGCGCCGACGCGCATCTGCGCATGAAAGCCGAGCAGATGGCTGCGGACTACCAGCAACTGTTCGGTGGCCTGGCCAAGGAATTCAATGTCACTCTGGTGGCCGGCTCCATCGTACTACCCGCCCCCTACGTGAAACAGGGCGTGCTGCATGCCGGCAGCGGCCCGCTGTTCAACAGCAGCGTGGTGTTCGCCGGCGACGGCTCGCTGCTGGGCCAACCGCAACGCCAGCAGTTCCCCGACAGCGAAATGCGCCGCTATGTACATGATGGCCGCCAGCACCCGCTGCAGGTATTGCAAACCCCTGCCGGACGCCTGGGCGTGCTGGTGGGCAGCGACAGCTGGTACCCGGAAAACCACCAACAACTGGCCCAACAGGCAGTACAACTGATCGCCAACCCGGTGTTCCTCAGCGGCAAGGGCAGCTGGCAAGCGCCCTGGCGCGGCAATCGCCACCAGGATGCCAGCGCCGGGCTGCCCTTGCGGCGCGGCGAAGTCAGCGAACAGGCTGCATGGCAGCGACTGACCCAATCGGCCGGAACCAGCGTCAGCAGCATGAGCGTGTTCATGCGTGGGCAGTTCTGGGAACAAGGCAGCGACGGCCAGGGCTTTGCCCGCCAGGCGGGTGAATTGCTGGCAGGCACCCCCAGCCCTGGCGCCCGCTTGCTGAACCTGTGGTTGTAAGCCCATGGCCCGCCCCCGCGTGCGCCTGGGTGACCTGTCGGTTGGTTTTGTCCAGCCGCTGACCGAGGCCCTGCGTGAACTGGGCCACGACCCCGAGCCGCTGCTGCGCCGCTATGGCCTGGACGCGGCACGCCTGGGCGAAGCCGGTGCGCGCTTGTCGATCCCGCGCTACATGCACCTGGGGCACGCTGCCATCGAGCTGTGCGGCGAGGCCGCGCTGGGCCTGCACATGGGGCGCCTGAGCCGCCTGGCGCATGCCGGCCTGGCCGGGGTCACCGCTGCCCAGGCACCGAACCTGGGCGAGGCGGCACGTACCCTGTTGCGCTTCGAACCGCTGTACGCCGCCAACTACCGCGGCCACTCCAGTTTTCAGGAAGATGCCCAGGGCGCCTGGCTGCGCTTCTACTCCATCAGCCCCTACAACACCTACAACCGCTTTGTCGTCGATTCCCTGCTCGCGGGCTGGTTGGCCCAGTTGAGCGACCTTGCCGGCAGACCGGTGCAGGCCGAACGCCTGGAAATCGAATTTGCCGCCCCCGCCTACGCCGAGCGTTACCAGCCGTTGTGCGGCACACCTGTGCAATTTGCCGCCGAACGCAATCAATTGCGCCTGAGCCGCGCCACGCTGCAGTTGGCCAACCCCCGACATTGCCCAAGCACCTGGCAGCACCTGTTGCAATTGTGCGAGGCGGAGATGCTGCAACGCACGCGCGTACGCAGCCTGGGTGAGCGCATCACGCACTTGCTGGGCCCGTTGCTCAATGGTGGCCGCGAACCAGACCTTGAAGAAGTGGCGCTGCACCTGCAACTGCCGACCTGGACCTTGCGCCGCAAACTGGCCGAGGAAGGCACGCGCTTTCGCGACCTGCTCAGCGAAACACGGCGCGACCTGGCCGAGACCTATATCCGCGATACGGAGTTGGCCTTCGGCGAGATTGCCTATCTGCTGGGGTTTGCGTCGGCCGAGGCCTTCCAGCGCGCGTTCAAGCGCTGGACGGGCCTCACGCCGGGGGAGTTTCGCCGCAGCCAGCGGCGGGTGGGCTAGAGCTCGGTAGCGTCGTCTGCCGGTTCCGGGGTGTCCAGTTCATAAGCCTGGAATTCGAGAAGTTCTTCCTGGTATTCGTCCATAGCCCTAAGCCCTCTTCACTCATTTTTCCTGGTAACTGTCGCCTCACCCTAGGCAGGAAGGATGAAGAAATCATGACAAGCTTATGAGTGGTAAACGTAGCAGGGGTTCAGGAAGTTATCGCGGTGCGTCTGTAACAGGGATGGATTGCCTGCACCGGCCTTTTCGCGGGTAAACCCGCTCCCACAGGTACTGCGCAGATGTCGAAAACTGCGCAGTACCTGTGGGAGCGGGTTTACCCGCGAAGAGGCCGGTACAGGCAAGCTATCAAAGGGCGGGGGAAGCGGTCTCGGCGGTTTCGGCAGGCTGGGCTTCCTGCTGCACCTCGATCGGTGCCGCCTCCGCTGGCGGCGCCACTGGCTGCGAGCCCTGGCTGTCATCCAGCACCGGCGCTGCTACCGCCTCGCTGGCCGGGGCTGGCGCCGCTTCAACCAAAGGCGCCGCCACCGGGGCCGGAGCCACCGGCGCTGCGGCGGCCTGCTCCGGCAGCCCCAAGGCAGCCGCTGGCGCGTCGACCTTCGGCGCGGGCTCCTCGACCTTGGCCTTGCTCTCCTGTTTAGGCTTGGGCTTTGGCAAGTAGCTTTCAACCAGGGCGAAATAGCGATCATAGAACTGCGCCGCTGTCACAGTCTCGCTGGCCACCTTGACCATCGAGTCGTCGCTGGAGCCGATCGGCATCGAAACCGACCCCAGTACACCAACGCCCAGGCTAGCGGAAGTGTTGGACTTTTTCAGGGCGTAGCGGTCCTGCAGGGCGTTGGCGAACATGGTCGAACGCTGCTCGTCGCTCACATCCGGCGCACAGGTGACGTTGAAACTGATCTGCAGGTGGTTCTCGCTGTTCTGCTGGAAGCTCTTGTTGCCCACCACCTGGTTGGCGCCGCTGCTGGTGATGATGTAACCCTGGCTGAGCAAGGCGCGTCGGGCGGCCTCGCAGGAGCCGGCATCGCTCACCGGGAAGCTGCGCGAGAAGGTGCCCGAGTCATCGAAGTTCTCGTGCTCGTAGACGGCGGCTTTTTTCGAGGAACAACCGGTCACGCCCGCCAGCACCAGGGCCAGCCCGAGCGCACCAAAGACGGAAGATCTGGTCATTGCGAATTCCGGGTAAGTCAAGAAGGTGCCTATTGTGCAACACAGCAGGCAGGCACAGGAACCGCTGATCGGTGAAGAGTCTGTCAGGTTCGTGTAAATCTG
Organism: Pseudomonas sp. C5pp; assembly: GCF_000814065.1. NCBI lineage: Bacteria > Pseudomonadati > Pseudomonadota > Gammaproteobacteria > Pseudomonadales > Pseudomonadaceae > Pseudomonas > Pseudomonas sp. C5pp. Next base: position 80,233 of record NZ_JWLN01000027.1, read on the forward strand.
GGTCAAGGGCGGCAATTGCCAGACGCAGAAACGAAAAAAGCGACCCTAAGGTCGCTTTCTCGTGGCTTCGAGACGTTCAAGGGGCCTCGAGGCGAAGATGGCGCAGCGGACGGGACTCGAACCCGCGACCCCCGGCGTGACAGGCCGGTATTCTAACCGACTGAACTACCGCTGCGTATCATTCAGGCTTGCGCCCGATTGAAACCTGGGTCTACCCTTCCGGCGCGATGGCCTCAGGACAGGCACAAAAAAAGCGATAACGTGATCGCTTCTCTTGTGTTTGCTTCAAGGTGTTCAAGGGACCTTGAAACGAAGATGGCGCAGCGGACGGGACTCGAACCCGCGACCCCCGGCGTGACAGGCCGGTATTCTAACCGACTGAACTACCGCTGCGTATCGTTCAGGCTTTCGCCCGATTGGAACTGGGATCAGCCCAAGGCGTTTGCCTTGTGGCTTCAGACCGGTGCCAGGCACCCATCTGATACTGAAAAATGGCGCAGCGGACGGGACTCGAACCCGCGACCCCCGGCGTGACAGGCCGGTATTCTAACCGACTGAACTACCGCTGCGCAGTGCGTTCCTCTCTGGCTATCGGTTTCTTGCGAAACCTGAAGCACCAGGAACATCTCAGGAAGTGGTGGGTGATGACGGGATCGAACCGCCGACCCTCTGCTTGTAAGGCAGATGCTCTCCCGGCTGAGCTAATCACCCTCGCGATGTTGCTTGTTGCGTTTGCTTCGCTGAGGCCGCGAAATTTACGCAGGTGGCGAAGCTAAGTCAATAGCCCCATTGAATTTTTTTCAGAAAAGCGCAAAAGCGGTTCGGTTGCCTGTGGCGGCCTCTTCGCGGGTAAACCCGCTCCCACAGGTACCGCACAGGTCTTGAGAACTGCGCTGCACCTGTGGGAGCGGGCGTGCCCGCGAAGAGGCCGGTACAGGATATGCAGAATGCTCAGGTGTAGATCATCTTGCGGGTCATGCCGCCATCGACCACGAACTCCTGGCCGGTGACGAACGCCGCTTGCCGAGACAACAGCCAGGCAACCATGGCCGCCACGTCCTCCACCGTCCCTACCCTGCCCGTCGGGTGCTGGGCATGGTCCGCCTCGGTCAACGGCTCGGCACGGCGCTGCGACGGATCACGGGCATCGATCCAGCCCGGGCTCACCGCATTGACGCGAATCTCCGGGCCCAGGCTCATGGCCAAGGCATGGGTCAAGGCCACCAGGCCGCCCTTGCTCGCTGCGTAGGCCTCGGTATCGGGTTCGGATTGCCGTGCCCGGGTGGAGGTGAGATTGACGATCGCCCCATTGTGCGCACGCAGGTACGGCGCACAATGCTTGGCCAGCAGCATCGGGCCGTTGAGGTTGACCGCCAGCACCCGGTTCCACTGCGCCAGGCTCAGGCTTTCCAGGGTCTGGTTGTGCGGGTTGGCGATGGCCGCATTGCACACCAGCGCGTCCAGGCGACCAAACTGCCCCAGCACCTCCGACACCCCGGCGCTGACCTGGGCCTCGTCGGCAACGTCCATGGTGATGAACCAGGCATTGTCACCCAGCGCCTTGGCCGCCTTTGCGCCGCGCTGGCGGTCGAGGTCGCTGAGCACCACCTGCCAGCCTTCGCAGATCAACCAGGCGGCAATACCCAGGCCGATGCCGCGTGCGGCACCGGTCACCAGGGCTACCCGGCCGTTATGGCCGGGCGTACCGCCGCGGATTTCAATCACAGTGCCGCCAACCCGCGCGCCAGATCGGCCTGCAGGTCGGCCACATCTTCCAGGCCCACGGCAACCCGGATCAGGCTGTCGCGGATACCCGCAGCTTCACGCTCCTGCGGCGTCAGGCGACCGTGGGAGGTGGTGGCCGGGTGAGCGATGGTGGTCTTGCTGTCACCCAGGTTGGTGGTGATGGAAATCACCCGGGTAGCGTCGATGAAGCGCCAGGCGCCTTCTTTGCCACCCTTGACCTCGAAGCTGACTACCGCACCGAAGCCACTCATCTGGCGCTTGGCCAGTTCATACTGCGGGTGGCTCGGCAGGCCGGCGTAATGCACCTTCTCCACGCCCTCCTGCTGTTCCAGCCATTCGGCCAGCAGCTGAGCGCTTTCGCAATGCGCACGCATGCGCAGGCGCAGGGTTTCCAGGCCCTTGGTGAAGATCCAGGCGTTGAACGGGCTGAGGGTGGGGCCTGCGGTACGCAGGAAGCCCACCACCTCTTTCATCTGCTCGGCACGGCCGGCAACCACGCCGCCCATGCAGCGGCCCTGGCCGTCGATGAACTTGGTGGCCGAGTGGAACACGATGTCGGCACCCAGCTTAAGCGGCTGCTGCAGCGCCGGGGTGCTGAAGCAGTTGTCCACCACCAGCATGGCACCATGGGCATGGGCGATTTCGCTGAGCGCGGTGATATCGACCAGCTCGGCCAGCGGGTTGGACGGCGATTCGACGATCAGCAGCTTGGTATTGGCCTTGATGGCCTTTTCCCAGCCGGCGAGGTCGACCAGTGGCACGTAGTCCACCTGCACGCCAAAGCGCTTGAAGTACTTCTCGAACAGGCTGATGGTCGAGCCGAACACGCTCTGCGAAACCAGCACATGGTCACCGGCACTGCACAGCGACATCACCACGGCGAGGATCGCCGCCATGCCGGTGGAGGTGCCCACAGCCTGCTCGGCGCCTTCCATGGCCGCCAGGCGCTCCTCGAAGGCACGCACCGACGGGTTGGTGTAGCGCGAATAGACGTTGCCCGGCGTTTCGCCGGCAAAGCGCGCGGCGGCATCGGCAGCCGTGCGGAACACATAGCTGGAGGTCAGGAACAGCGCTTCGCTGTGCTCGGCCTCCGGTGTACGGTTTTGACCGGCGCGCACCGCCAGGGTGTCGAAACCGACACCCTCGAGGTCACTGTCCAGTCGTCCGGCATCCCATTGATCCGTCATGCCGTCGCTCCCGAAATCAGTTGTTGTAGAGGTCGATGATCGCACTGACCGCCTGGTTCTTGGCCTTGGCCAGGTCGTTACGAGCCTGCTCGATGCGGTCGAGGTAGGCTTCGTCGATATCGCCAGTGACATACTCACCGTTGAACACCGCACAATCGAACTGATCGATCTTGATCTTGCCGCCACCGACCGAGTCGATCAGGTCCGGCAGGTCCTGGTAGACCAGCCAGTCGGCGCCAATCAACTCGGCCACCTGTTCGGTGGTACGGTTGTGGGCGATCAGTTCGTGAACACTCGGCATGTCGATGCCGTAGACGTTGGGGTAGCGCACGGCAGGAGCTGCGGAGCAGAAGTAGACGTTCTTGGCGCCGGCTTCGCGGGCCATCTGGATGATCTGCTTGCAGGTGGTGCCGCGCACGATCGAGTCGTCCACCAGCATCACGTTCTTGCCGCGGAACTCCAGTTCGATGGCATTGAGCTTCTGGCGCACCGATTTCTTGCGCGCGGCCTGGCCTGGCATGATGAAGGTACGACCGATGTAGCGGTTCTTGACGAAACCTTCGCGGAACTTCACGCCCAGGCGGTTGGCCAGCTCCAGGGCCGCGGTGCGGCTGGTGTCCGGGATCGGGATGACCACGTCGATGTCATGCTCGGGACGTTCGCGCATGATCTTGTCGGCCAGTTTTTCACCCATGCGCAGACGGGCCTTGTACACCGACACGCCATCCATGATCGAGTCCGGACGGGCCAGGTAGACATGCTCGAAGATGCACGGCTGCAGCTTCGGTGCTTCGGCGCACTGCTTGGTGTACAGCTGGCCTTCTTCGGTGATGTACACCGCTTCGCCCGGCGCCAGATCGCGGATCAGGGTGAAGCCGAGGACGTCCAGGGCCACGCTTTCCGAAGCGATCATGTATTCCACGCCTTCGTCGGTGTGACGCTGGCCGAACACCACCGGGCGGATGCCGTTGGGGTCACGGAAGCCGACGATGCCGTAGCCGGTGATCATCGCCACCACGGCGTAACCGCCGACGCAGCGGCTGTGCACGTGGGAAACCGCGGCGAACACGTCTTCTTCGGTCGGCTGCAGCTTGCCACGCACCGCCAGCTCATGGGCGAACACGTTCAGCAGTACTTCCGAGTCGGAGTTGGTGTTGACGTGGCGCAGGTCGGACTCGTAGATTTCCTTGGCCAGCTGCTCGACGTTGGTCAGGTTGCCGTTGTGTGCCAGGGTGATGCCATACGGCGAGTTGACGTAGAACGGCTGCGCCTCGGCCGAGGTCGAGCTGCCCGCCGTCGGGTAGCGCACGTGGCCGATACCGATGCTGCCGACCAGGCGCTGCATGTGGCGCTGCTGGAACACGTCGCGCACCAGGCCATTATCCTTGCGCAGGAACAACCGGCCGTCATGGCTGGTCACGATACCGGCAGCGTCCTGGCCGCGGTGCTGGAGGACCGTAAGCGCGTCATACAGCGCCTGATTGACGTTCGACTTACCGACGATACCGACGATGCCACACATGCGACGCAACCCCTACTTTGACGAAACTTGAGTGAATAGTGCTCAGGGCTTTGCCGGCCCGAGCAACTGTTCCTTGAACGGAAGATCAGCTGGAGTGCCGATCAGCCCACTGGGTGTCCACTGGCCGGTAAAACCCAGGATCAGGTTTTTCGACCAGTCGGCGACCAAGAGAAATTGTGGTATCAGGCGTGATTCCTGCCACCAGGTGTCTTGTTGAACCGGCCCCAGGCTGATGAGCCCGATGGCCACCACCACCAGCAAGGCCCCGCGCGCGGCGCCGAAGGCCATGCCCAGGAAACGATCGGTGCCGGACAGCCCGGTCACGCGAATCAGCTCGCCGATGAGGAAGTTGATCATGGCCCCCACCAGCAAGGTGGCGACGAAAAGAATGGCGCAGCCGGCGATGACGCGCATCGACGGCGTCTGGATGTAGCTTTCAAGATACACCGAGAGCGAACCGCCGAACATCCAGGCAACCGCACCGGCAATGATCCAGATGAGCAAGGACAAGGCTTCCTTGACGAAGCCGCGCTTGAGACTGATCAGTGTGGAGACGGCGATGATCGCGATGATCGCCCAATCAACCAAGGTAAATGCCACGGTGCTGCCTGCAGACGTTTGAGGCGGCGCATTTTAACAGAGCGGCGGGGGCTTGGGTAAGCGGAATGTCAGGTGATTAGCGCTACCCGGGCTTACGCGATCTTTGTGGGAGCGGCCTTGTGTCGCGAAAGGGCCGCAAAGCGGCCCCGGCGATTCTGGCTGTGTCGTTGAGATCTTGGGGCCGCTTCCACATGGACCGCGCCGCTGCAAGACCTATACAGAACCCGCGAATGAGCGGCAAAGCCGCCCTCCGGGTTATCAGCTGCGCTCAGGCTGGAAGCGCACCACGAAGCCCTTGAGGCTGTTCTGGCGGTTGATGGCGTCGCGCACGCGCTCGGCCTCGGCCCGCTCGATCAGCGGCCCCACGTACACGCGGTTCATGCCACCCGCCGAGCGGATATAGGCGTTGTAACCCTGGCTACGCAAGGTTTGCTGCAGCTTTTCGGCCCCGGCACGGTTGGACAGGCTGGCCAACTGGATCGACCAGCTGACCGGCAGGCCATTGACGTCGATCTTCGATGGCGCCGTCGGCGCGGCCGGCTTGGCTGCCGGCTGAGGCTCGACCTTGGCCACAGGCGCCTGCGGCTTGGCAGGCTGAGGCTGGGGCTGAGGCTGGGGCTGCACCTGCGCTTGAGGCTGGGTCTGCGGTGACGGTGCAATCGGCTGGCTGGGCGTGCTCGCCGGCGCGGTGGACTCGTCCACCACCACCGGTGCCTGTTGCGGCTCTTGCGCAATGGCCTGCGGCTCCGGCACGGCGACCGGCTCCACCTTCACTTCCGGCAGGCTTGGCATGGCCGGTGCCTGCGGGGCATCGACGCGCACCTGACGCATCTCGTCCTCGCGGGTGAACAGCATCGGCAGGAAAATCACCGCCAGCGCCACCAGCACCAACGCACCCACCATGCGCTGTTTCATCCCTTTATCCAGCACTGCCATCTACTCCACCCTCCTGGGCGTGCCGCTCCAGCCATTCCAGTGCCTGGGCAACACAGAAAAACGAACCGAACAGCAAGATCTGGTCATCCGCCGTTGCCTGCGCGCATTGCCCTTCAAGGGCAGCATCGACGCTGGCATAAGACTTCACCGCGGCGCCGACGTTCGTCAAGGCCGTGGCCAGCTCCTCAGCCGGGCGGCTGCGCGGGGTATCCAGTGGCGCCACTGCCCAGTCGTCGACCAGCCCCTGCAGCGGCGCGACAACACCGTCCAGGTCCTTGTCGGCGAGCAGGCCGAACACCGCCAGGCGGCGCCCCTTCAGCGGCCGGGCCGCCAGGCGCCGGGCCAGGTACTCCGCGGCGTGCGGGTTGTGCCCGACATCCAGCAACAGTTCCAACTGCTTGCCCTGCCAGATCAGCTGGCGACGGTCGAGGCGCCCCGTGATTCGGGTATCCAGCAGCGCCTGGCGAATCTGCCCGGCGTCCCAGGGCAGCCCCATCAGCAGGTAGGCCTGCAGGGCCAGCGTGGCGTTTTCCATGGGCAGGTCGAGCAAAGGCAGGCCAAGCAGCTCTACCGGCGCTCCATCAGCCGCAGTACCCCGCCAGTTCCAGCTGCCATCGGCAATGGCCAGGTCGAAGTCACGACCACGCAGGAACAGCGGCGCAGCCAGTTCGGCGGCCTTGTCCAGCAGCGGCTGAGGCGGATCCAGGTCACCGCACAGTGCCGGCTTGCCCTGACGGAAGATGCCTGCTTTCTCGAAGGCCACCAGCTCGCGGGTATCACCCAGGTAATCGACATGATCGACGCCGATGCTGGTCACCAGGGCCAGGTCGGCATCCACCACGTTCACGGTGTCCAGGCGGCCACCAAGCCCCACTTCAAGTACCACGGCATCTAGCTGCGACTGGTAGAACAACCAGAACGCGGCCAGCGTGCCCATCTCGAAGTAGGTCAGGGAAATTTCGCCCCGCGCCGCCTCGACGGCGGCGAAGGCTTCGCACAGGCGCTCATCGCTGGCCTCTTGGCCATCGATCAGCACCCGCTCGTTGTAACGCAACAGGTGCGGCGAGCTGTACACGCCAACCTTCAACCCCTGGGCACGCAGCAGCGAGGCCACGAAGGCACAGGTCGAGCCCTTGCCGTTGGTGCCGGTTACCGTCACCACACGTGGCGCCAGCTTGCCCAGCGCCAGCCGGGCAAGCACCTTCTGCGACCGCTCCAGACCCATGTCGATGGCCGAGGGGTGCAACTGCTCGAGGTAGGCGAGCCATTCGCCCAGGGATCGTTGTTTCATCACGCGACGGCAGCCGCCTCACGCGCTTGCTCCGGGGTTTCCTGGCCGGTCATCTGCGCCAGCAGGCGGGCCAGACGCGGGCGCAGCTCGCCACGAGAGATGATCAGGTCGATGGCGCCGTGCTCCAGCAGGAACTCACTGCGCTGGAAGCCTTCCGGCAGCTTCTCGCGCACGGTCTGCTCGATCACGCGCGGGCCGGCGAAGCCGATCAGTGCCTTCGGCTCGCCGACGATCACGTCACCGAGCATGGCCAGGCTGGCGGAAACACCACCGTATACAGGATCGGTCAGTACCGAGATGAACGGGATACCTTCTTCGCGCAGGCGCGCCAGCACGGCCGAGGTCTTGGCCATCTGCATCAGCGAGATCAGCGCTTCCTGCATGCGTGCACCGCCCGAGGCGGAGAAGCAGACCATCGGGCAGCGGTGCTCCAGGGCATAGTTGGCCGCGCGCACGAAGCGCTCGCCGACGATGGCACCCATGGAGCCGCCCATGAACGAGAACTCGAAGGCGCTGACCACGATCGGCATGCCCATCAGGGTGCCGCTCATGGAGATCAGGGCGTCCTTCTCGCCGGTTTGCTTCTGCGCGCCAGCCAGGCGGTCCTTGTACTTCTTGCCATCACGGAACTTCAGGCGGTCGACCGGCTCCAGGTCGGCGCCCAGTTCGGCACGGCCATCGGCGTCGAGGAAGATGTCGATGCGCGCACGTGCGCCGATGCGCATGTGGTGGTTGCACTTGGGGCAGACATCCAGGGTCTTTTCCAGCTCCGGACGATACAGCACGGCCTCGCAGGCCGGGCATTTGTGCCACAGGCCTTCAGGCACCGAGCTCTTCTTCACCTCGGAACGCATGATCGAAGGGATCAGTTTGTCGACTAACCAGTTGCTCATGCTTTCTTTCTCCAGTATTGGCAGGCGTGGTCCGGTGTCGCCGGCCCTACCCTGCCCTTGAGCTCAAAATCTTTATGAAACGATGATGGACCGGCCGCCGGGACTACCAGCACGCCACCCCACCGCTAATGTGTTGTGTTGCCGCCACAGGCGCAGGCGGCTGCCCCGCAGGGCTGCGAAAGCTATGGACGATGGCGCGCAGCCAGCCGTCACATCTGCCATCACGCCTGTTTCAACGCACGCATGAAGGCCTCGATCTTCGCCGCGTCCTTGATGCCCTTGGCTTGCTCCACGCCGCCACTGACATCCACCGCGTAAGGCCGCACCTGGGCGATGGCCTGGCCGACATTGTCGGCAGACAGCCCGCCCGCCAGGATGATCGGCTTGCTCAGGCGCGCAGGCACCAGCGACCAGTCGAACGCTTCACCGGTGCCTCCGGGTACGCCCGGCACGTAGGTGTCCAGCAGAATGCCGCGGGCACCAGCGTAAAACCGGCAGGCCGCCTCCAGGTCGTCGCCCGGGCGCACGCGCAGGGCCTTGATCCAGGGGCGGTGGTAGCCTTCGCAGTCCTGTGGGGTTTCGTCGCCGTGGAACTGTAGCAGGTCCAGCGGAACCACTTCGAGGATCTCGTTCAGCTCGCAGCGCGAAGCATTGACGAACAAACCGACCGTGGTCACGAACGGCGGCAGCTCGGCAATGATCGCCCGCGCCTGGCGCACGTCCACGGCGCGCGGGCTCTTGGCATAGAAGACGAAGCCGATGGCATCGGCCCCCGCTTCGGCAGCGGCCAGTGCGTCTTCGATGCGGGTAATCCCGCAGATCTTGCTGCGAACATTGCTCATGGACAGCGAACCCTGCTTGTTACGGTGAAAGGCCGGATGTTAGCAAATGACTTTTCGCCCGTCAGTCTGCCAATGCTTCGTAACCGGTCAAAAAGTGTGGACCGATGTAACGCCTGGGCAGCGCGTACTCCTCGGGGTACTCCACCTGTACCAGATAGAGGCCGTATGGGTGCGCCGTGACCCCACCTTCGCGGCGGTTGCGCCCTTCCAGCACCTCACGCGCCCAGGTGACCGGGCGCTCTCCGGCACCGATGGTCATCAGTACACCGGCAATGTTACGCACCATGTGGTGCAGGAAAGCCGTGGCGCGCACGTCCAGCACGATCATCTGGCCATGGCGGGTGACGCGCAGATGGTAGATGTGCTTGATCGGCGACTTGGCCTGGCACTGGCTGGCGCGGAAGGCACTGAAGTCATGAGTACCAAGCAGGTACTGCGCGGCTTCGGCCATGCGTTCGACATCCAGCGGGCGGTGGTTCCAGGTGACTTCCTCGGCCAGGTGGGCCGGGCGGATCGGGTCGTTGTAGATGACGTAGCGGTAACGCCGGGCGCAGGCCTTGAAGCGGGCATGGAAGTCGGCCGGCATCGGCCGCGACCAGACCACGCTGATGTCATGGGGCAGGTTGAAGTTGGTGCCCATGGTCCAGGCGCGCTCATCGCGCACGGCGCGGGTGTCGAAGTGCACGATCTGCCCACAGCCATGCACGCCGGCGTCGGTGCGCCCGGCGCAGATTACCGAGATCGGCTCGTTGGCCACCTTGGACAGGGCCTGCTCCAGGGCCTGCTGGACACTGGGCACGCCACTGGCCTGGCGCTGCCAGCCACGGTAGCGCGCGCCTTTGTATTCCACGCCCAGGGCGATGCGGGAGTAGCCTTCGGCCGCAGACTCGGCGGCGGCGGTGTCGATGATGTCCAAGAGCATGAAACCTGTGGGGGTGTACGGAATGGCGGGGATTATAACGACAACGGCAGCCGTGTAGGGCTGCCGTTGAATATGCACCGCATTTGAGGGCCTCTTCGCGGGCTCGCCCGCTCCCACAGGTTACTCACAAGGTCGAAAATGTGTGGAGATCCTGTGGGAGCGGGCAAGCCCGCGAAGAGGCCGGCCCTGCTTACATCAGACCAACCGGGAGAGCATGTCCTCGGCCTCCTGACGCTGGCTGTCGTCGCCATCCTTGACCACTTCATCGAGGATGTCGCGCGCGCCCTGGTTGTCGCCCATGTCGATATAGGCGCGGGCCAGGTCAAGCTTGGTGGCCACTTCGTCGCTACCGGAGAAGAAGTCGAAGTCCAGGTCGTCCAGTGGCTCGGGCTCGGGCTGGGCAGCCGCATCCTCGCTGGTGAAATGCGGCTCCAACGACGGCGATTCGAGGCTCTGCGACAGCTTGTCCAGTTCGGCGTTGACGTCGTCCAACTCCGAGGCAAAGCTCTTGGCTGCCGGCGAATCGTCTTCCAGCGACAGCGAAAGGTCGAAGTCGGATGGCAGATCGAACTCGGAAAGCGGGTCGAACGCTGGCTCGCTGTCGAAGGCAGCCAGCTCGGCAGCGACATCCACCGGGGGTTCGTCGACCGCAGCCGGGGCGGCCGGGGCAACCGGCTCGCTGATGTCGAGGTCGAAGTCGGACAGCTCCACAGCGGGCTGTGGCTCGGCCTGTGCCAGCATGGCCTCGAATTCGGCGTCAGCGTCGGCCTGTAGCTCGGCGTCCACCGCAAACGGCTCGTCTTCGGGCTGAGCCGATTCCAGCACGGGTTCATCCAGCACCGGCTCTTCGACTACAGGTTGCTGGGCCACAGATTCGTCCAGCAGCGGCGCTGCCAGCGGGTCTTGCTCGGGCAGGTCGCCACCCAGGCTCAGGTCGAAGGCACTGTCCAGGTCCTGCTCGTCCAGGCCCGGCGCATCGAGGGTCGGCACTTCATCGAAGGCATCCAGCTCAGCATCCAGATCAACTTCGGGTTCGAGCGCTGCTTCAGGTTCCGCCAGGGCAACAGCCTCTGGTTCAATCGCCACCTCTGGCTCGACCGCCGGCACTTCCTCCGGCGCCACGTCGGCAACCACTGGCGTATCAGGCTGATCCTGCAACAGCTCCTGCACGTACTGCTCATCCATCTCGGCAGCCAGGGCCGCCGCGCCCAGGCCAACAGCGGCCAGGCCGAGCATGGCCGGGTAGCGCTCTTTCAGCCCGGCAACCGCTTCACTGTTCTGCTCACTGGCCGGCAACTTGCGCTCCTGCTCGACGAACGCGCTCTGGTCACCCTGGCGGGCGTACACATCCATCAGTTTCAGGCGCAGGTCGTCACGCTGCGGCGCGGCGGCCACGGCAGGTTCCAACAGGTCGGTAGCGCGGTTCAGGCGGCCTTCGGCCACGCATTGCTCGACTTCCGCCAGCAGCGCGGCATGCGGGTCGGCTTGCTGTTCAGGTTGCGCTTCGAAGGCGGGTGCCGCCGTTTTTTCCGCGGCGGTGGCGGCGGCAGCCGAAGCGGCGACCACGGCCGGCGACAGGGTCACGCTCGGCGCCGAGACTTCTACTCCATCGAAGCTTGCGCTATCGCTGTCAAAGCCTGCGCCCTGCTCTTCTTCCAGCGCCCGCGCCATGCGCAGGTGTTTTTCAGCCTCCTGCTGGGCCTTGCGCTTGCGCGCCAGCAACAGCAGCAGAAGCAGCAGTACGAGGAAGGCGCTACCGGCAATCAGCCCGAGCAGCAGCGGGTTGCCCATGATTTCGTCGATCACGCTGTCAGGCTGACCGGCAGGTGCGGCCTCGGCGGCGGGCACCGGCTTGGGTGCGGTATCGACGGCGGCAGGCGCAGGCTTGGCGACCGGTTCGGCCGGTGCAGCCGCCCCCTGGGCTTCAAGGCGGGCCAACTGGTTGTTCTTCAACTCGATCAGACGCTGCAGCTTGTCCAGCTGGCTCTGCAGGTCGGCCATGCGGCTCTTGAGCTCTTCGTTGTCGCGACGACTGGTGTCCAGGCTTTCCTGGGCCACCGCCAGCTTGTCATTGAGGGCCTTGGCCTGGTCGGCACCGGCCTGGTTGCCCGGGCTGACCAGGCGCAGGTTGTCGCCCTGGGCGATACGCGCCGGAGCTGCCTCGGCAGCACCGCGGCGGGTGGCGTCCAGCTGGCGGGCACGCGGGCCCAGGCGACGGCCTTCACGCCAGGCAGCATACTGCTCGGCCACCTCGGCGGTCGCCTCTCCCTGCGGGATATTCTGGATCTGCTGCTGGTCGGGCAGGCGCAATACCTGGCCAACCTTCAGCTGGTTGATGTTGTTGCCGATGAAAGCGTCCGGGTTCAGGGCCTGGATCGCGATCATGGTCTGCTGGATCGAGCCGCCCTGGGTATTGCGCGCAGCAATCTGCCACAGGGTGTCCCGGCGCTGGGTGGTATAGCTGCCGGCAGCGGTCACCGCTGGCACGACATTGCCTGCCGCAGGCTTGTCGCCCTGGGCCTTGGCCTGGTCGAGCAGCACGCTGTAGTCACGCAGCAGGCGGCCCTGCGGCCACATCACCTGGACCAGGAACTTTACCACCGGCTCAGGCAGCGGCTGGCTGGAGGTAACACGCAGCACGCTCTTGCCGTTGGGGTTGATCACCGGCGTGAAGGTTAGGTCTTCGAGGTAGGTTGGGAATGCCACCCCGGCCTTGCTGAAATCTTCCGGCGGCGCCAGGCTCGGTGCCACTTCGGCAGCGGTGAGGTCGCGCACGTCGAGCAGTTCGATCTCGGCGTCCAGGGGCTGGTTCTGTGCCGATTTGAGGGTCAGTTCCCCCAGACCCAGGGCATTCGCCATGCCCGACGACAGCGCCGATGCTGCAGCCATGGCCAGAACCAGTTTGCGAATTCGAAGCATGACCTCTTCCCTTGTATGAAGCGTCCTGAAACCTGCATGCAGAGCAGGACAATAGTGCTCGCCAGTATCTTTTACGGCATGTGTTTAATCAACAATTGCGCCACTTGCACAGCATTGAGCGCGGCGCCTTTGCGCACGTTGTCGGTGGTCAGCCAGAGGTTGAGCTGCTGGTCTTCATCAACACCATGCCGTACACGACCAACATAGACCACGTCCTGGCCTACTGCGTCGCCTACCGGAGTCGGATAATCGTCGCGCTCCACCAGTTCGACGCTGTCAGCCGCCTCGAGGGCCTGGTTGACCGCCTCCAGGTCGACCGGGCGACGGCTCTGTACCGCCACAGTGAAGCTATCGCCGAAAAACACCGGGACTTGAACGCAGCTCACGGAAATCTTCAGTTCAGGCAGGCCCAGCAGCACACGCAGCTCGCTGACCAGGCGGCGCTCCAGGGCGGTGTGGCCTTGCTCATCGGCGGCACCGACCTGCGCCAACATGTTGAACGCCACCTGGCGATCGAAGAAGCGCGGTTCCAGGGGCCGGGCATTGAGCAGCTCGGCAGTTTGCCGGGCGAGTTCGTTGACAGCTTCCCGACCTTGTGCGGACACCGCCAGCGCGGCCATCACCTGCACCCGTTCGATATCCAGCAGGCGCTTGAGCGGTGCCAGAGCAACGGCCAGGGCAACCGCGGCCGAGCACGGGCTGACGATGCGCGCGGGCAATGCCAGGTCAATCAGGCGTTCGGCGTTGGCTTCGGGCACCAGAGCCAGGGCGTCGTCCAGACCAGCGGACAGGTCGATGACCGTGCAGCCTGCCTGCAGCGCCTTGCTGGCAAAGCTTCGGCTGACTGCGGCGCCTGCGGCGAAAAAGGCCAGCTTGACCTGGGCAAAGTCGAAGCTGTCCACCTCACGTACCTTCAGCTTCTTGCCGGCGAACATCACGCTACTGCCCGCCGATTCCATGCTGGCCAGCAGGTGCAGGGTGGCGACCGGGAAATCCAGCTCTTCGAGGATCTGCACCAGGGCTTCACCGACGCTGCCGGTGGCGCCGACGACGGCGATGTCCAAAGGGTGTGTCATGGAAGGGATCCTTTTGCTGAGAACGGCGGGGGGCGGCACTTTACTCGGATTGTAGGCGTTTGTCTTTGTTGGCCCTATGGCGGGCCTGACGGGTCCCGCGTTTGAATGCGTGATGGCCGCTATGGGCTTGTCGCGAGATATTTGTCGCCTGTTACATCGAGCGCCGCGCGGGCGGCGCT
>NZ_JWLN01000028.1:0-93559 GCF_000814065.1 Pseudomonas sp. C5pp
CGTAGGAGCGACGCAGCTCGCGATGCGCCGCGCGCGGCGCTCGACCTACCACACACCCACAAACCTCGCGCCATCCACTTACATGCTGCAACCCTAAACCCCACCGGTATCCGCCCAACGCAACTACGCTACGACCATACGCCCGTGCTCAAGGATGAACACAATGCTCAAACCCCACGGCCACCGGCTTCGCCATGCACGATGCTCGGTACCAGGCAGGCTTTACCTGCTGACAACCGTTACCCACCAACGCCGACCTTTGTTTCAAAACTTCCACTATGCCCGCCTGGCTATCCACAACATGCGCCACGCAGAACAGAGACAGCACTGTCATTCTCTAGCGTGGGTAGTGATGCCAGACCACGTGCATTGGCTGCTCGAATTGAAAAACACGACGCTTGGCACACTGATGCAACGGTTCAAGTGCCAGTCCAGCAGAGCATTGCACAAGGCCGGGGCGAAGGCGTCGCCGATCTGGCAAGCAGGTTATTACGACAGGGCCTTGCGCCGGGACGAGGATATTATCAAGGTAGCCAGATATATCGTGGCCAATCCGATTCGGGCGGGGCTGGTTAACAGGGCCGGCGATTACCCGCATTGGGATGCGGTTTGGCTTTGAGGGGGGGGGGGTGGCGGTAGAGCGGGAGGGTTTGACGGTGGAGTGTCTGCGCCTGTCAATCGAGCGCCGCCCGCGCGGCGCATCGCGAGCTGCGCTCGCTCCTACGTTTGTTTCGGCCAGTCGCGCGGGTGGCGCTCGATCTGCCAGACGCCACATAACCCACGACGAACAACACAAACCTGAATCCACGCCAAAAAAAAAGGGCGACCCGAGGGTCGCCCTTTTTTACCGATCAAACAGAACTCAGTTCTGCTTGGCCATTGCTTCGCGCAGCAGCGCAGCCATGGTGGTGTCGGCAGCCGCTTCCGGAGCGTTTTTCAGGCTCTGGATGGCTTCGCGCTCTTCAGCATCGTCCTTCGACTTGATGGACAGGCTGATAACGCGGGACTTGCGGTCAACGCTGATGATCTTGGCTTCGATCTCTTCGCCTTCCTTCAGGACGTTACGCGCGTCTTCAACGCGGTCACGGCTGATTTCGGAAGCTTTCAGAGTAGCTTCGATGTCGTCGGCCAGGGTGACGATGGCGCCTTTGGCGTCAACTTCTTTCACGATGCCCTTGACGATAGCGCCCTTGTCATTGACAGCAACGAAGTTGGAGAACGGATCGTCTTCCAGCTGCTTGATGCCCAGGGAGATGCGCTCGCGCTCTGGGTCGACCGACAGGATGACGGTTTCCAGCTCGTCGCCCTTCTTGAAACGACGTACGGCTTCTTCGCCGGTTTCGTTCCAGGAGATGTCGGACAGGTGAACCAGGCCGTCGATGCCGCCGTCCAGACCAATGAAGATACCGAAGTCGGTAATCGACTTGATGGTACCGGTGATCTTGTCACCCTTGTTGAACTGGCCGGAGAAGTCTTCCCATGGGTTGGACTTGCACTGCTTGATGCCCAGGGAGATACGACGACGCTCTTCGTCGATGTCCAGAACCATGACTTCCACTTCGTCGCCAACCTGAACGACTTTCGACGGGTGGATGTTCTTGTTGGTCCAGTCCATTTCGGAAACGTGCACCAGACCTTCAACGCCTTCTTCCAGCTCAGCGAAGCAGCCGTAGTCGGTCAGGTTGGTAACGCGAGCCTGTACGCGAGTACCTTCTGGGTAACGGGCAGTGATAGCTACCCACGGATCTTCGCCCATCTGCTTCAGACCCAGCGAAACGCGGTTGCGCTCACGGTCGAACTTCAGAACGCGTACGTCGACTTCGTCGCCAACGTTAACGATTTCCGATGGGTGCTTGATGCGCTTCCAAGCCATGTCGGTGATGTGCAGCAGGCCGTCGATACCGCCCAGGTCCACGAAGGCGCCGTAGTCGGTGAGGTTCTTGACGATACCTTTGACTTGTTGGCCTTCCTGCAGGGTTTCCAGCAGGGCTTCGCGCTCGGCGCTGTTCTCGGCTTCCAGCACGCTGCGACGGGAAACGACAACGTTGTTGCGCTTCTGGTCCAGCTTGATGACCTTGAATTCCAGCTCTTTGCCTTCCAGGTGGGTGGTGTCGCGCACTGGGCGGACATCAACCAGGGAGCCCGGCAGGAACGCACGGATGCCGTTAACGTCGACAGTGAAGCCGCCCTTAACCTTACCGTTGATAACGCCCTTGACCACTTCTTCGGCGGCGAAAGCTGCTTCCAGAACAATCCAGCACTCGGCGCGCTTGGCTTTTTCACGGGACAGCTTGGTTTCGCCAAAGCCGTCTTCGACCGCGTCCAGCGCAACGTGAACTTCGTCACCGACCTTGATGGTCAGCTCGCCAGCTTCGTTGTAGAACTGCTCGAGCGGGATGACGCCCTCGGACTTCAGGCCAGCGTGTACGGTAACCCAGTCGCCGTCGATGTCGACAACGATACCGGTGATGATGGCACCCGGCTGAAGATTGAGGGTTTTCAGGCTTTCTTCAAAGAGTTCTGCAAAGCTTTCGCTCATTTTAATTCCTGTAGATTCGGGCGAAACAGACGCCCATAGCCACATTCCAGACAATGTGGGTTTGTTTTAAGTAAAGGAAAGCCTGCAGGACGTTGACTGGTGCCCCTGCCTGCTTTCCTGGCTATCAGAGAAGGTCGCGCAGTGCGATCTCGCTCCTGATACGTTGCAACACCTGCTCGATGGACAACTCGGTAGAGTCCAACTGAATGGCATCGACCGCTGGCTTCAGCGGGGCCACTGCACGTTGGGTGTCGCGCTCATCACGCGCACGAATCTCATCCAGCAGACTCGACAGACTAACATCTTCACCCTTGCCCTTCAACTGCAGGTAGCGGCGACGCGCCCGCTCCTCCGCGCTGGCGGTGAGGAAGACTTTCAACGGCGCGTCCGGGAACACCACGGTGCCCATGTCGCGGCCGTCGGCTATCAGGCCAGGCGCCTCGCGGAATTCGCGCTGACGCACCAACAGCGCATCACGCACGGCCGGCAGCGAAGCAACCATCGAGGCACCGGCACCAACGGTCTCGGTGCGGATGACGTTGCTGACGTCCTCGCCCTCGAGGATGATCTGTTGCAGCTTACCGGGCTCGGCGGCGATGAACTGCACATCCAGATGGGCGGCAAGCTTGGTCAGCAGCTCTTCGTTGGTCAGGTCGACGCCGTGGTTGCTGGCGTTGAACGCCAGCAGACGGTACAGCGCGCCAGAGTCCAGCAACCTCCAGCCCAGTTCGCGGGCCAGCAGCCCGGCGACCGTGCCCTTGCCCGAACCGCTTGGCCCGTCGATGGTGATGACCGGCGCCAGGGCACTCACGACTTGCCCTCTTCGGCCACGCGGATGCCCACTTCGGCGCACAGCGCCAGGAAGTTGGGGAACGAGGTTGCGACGTTGGCGCAGTCATGGATGCGGATCGGCGCGCTGGCGCGCAGCGAGGCAACACTGAAGGCCATGGCGATACGGTGGTCACCGTGGCCATGCACTTCGCCGCCGCCCAACTGGCCGCCGTCGATGATGATGCCATCCGGGGTCGGCTCGCACTTGATGCCAAGGGTGATCAGGCCGTCGGCCATGACCTGGATACGGTCGGATTCCTTCACCCGCAACTCTTCGGCACCACGCAGCACGGTACGCCCTTCGGCGCAGGCAGCGGCGACGAACAGCACCGGGAACTCGTCGATGGCCAGTGGCACCAGCTCTTCAGGGATGTCGATACCCTTCAGCTTGGCACCGCGCACACGCAGGTCGGCCACCGGTTCGCCGCCGACTTCACGCTGGTTTTCCAGGGTGATGTCGCCGCCCATCAGGCGCAGGATGTCGATCACGCCGGTACGGGTCGGGTTGATGCCAACGTGCTCCAGCACCAGCTCGGAGCCTTCGGCGATGGACGCTGCCACCAGGAAGAACGCCGCCGAGGAAATGTCGGCCGGTACTTCGATACGGGTAGCAGTTAGCTTACCGCCGGACTGCAGCGAGGCCACCGGGCCGTTGCTTTCGACGCTGTAGCCGAAGCCGCGCAGCATGCGCTCGGTGTGGTCACGGGTTGGTGCAGGCTCGGTGACGGTGGTCTTGCCTTCGGCGTACAGGCCGGCCAGCAGCAGGCAGGATTTGACCTGGGCACTGGCCATCGGCAGCGTGTAGGTCAGCGCCTTGAGCTTGTGGCCACCGCGGATGGTCAGCGGCGGGCGGCCTTCAGGGCCGGTCTCGACCACGGCACCCATTTCGCGCAGCGGGTTGGCCACACGGTTCATCGGGCGCTTGGACAGCGAAGCGTCGCCGGTCATGGTCACGTCGAACGGCTGGCCGGCCAGCAGGCCGGACAGCAGGCGCATCGAGGTACCCGAGTTGCCCACGTAAAGCGGCCCGGGTGGCGGCTTGAGGCCGTGCAGGCCGACGCCGTGAATGGTCACGCGACCGTGGTTCGGGCCTTCGATGACCACACCCATGTCACGGAATGCCTGCAGGGTCGCCAGCGCGTCCTCACCTTCGAGGAAGCCTTCGACCTCGGTGGTGCCTTCGGCCAGCGAGCCGAGCATGATCGAGCGGTGGGAAATCGACTTGTCGCCCGGTACGCGGATTCGCCCGGACAGGCGGCCACCCGGTTGGGCCAGGAAAATCAGATCGTTGGCGTTCATAGCGTCCACATAGGCCCGGCGGGCCAGGATTTTACTGAAATGCTCGCGGGCAACGCGTGCGCGGGTGAATACACCCAGCAGCTGGTGCCCGTCCCCTTCAGCGATCGCGTCGCGCAAGGCGTCGAGATCGCTGCGATATGTATCAAGCGTGCGCAGGACAGCGTCGCGGTTGGCGAGAAAGATGTCATGCCACATGGTCGGGTCGCTGCCAGCGATTCTCGTGAAATCGCGGAAGCCTCCCGCAGCGTACCGGAAGATTTCGAGGTTTTCATTGCGCTTGGCCAGTGAATCGACCAGGCCGAAGGCCAGCAGATGCGGCAAATGACTGGTGGCGGCAAGCACTTCGTCGTGGCGTTCGACCGACATGTGCTCCACATCGGCGCCCAGCTCGCGCCACAAGCGGTCGACCAGGGCCAGGGCGGCCGGGTCTGTTTCGGCCAGCGGCGTGAGGATGACCTTGTGCCGGCGGAACAGGGTGGCGTTGGAGGCCTCTACCCCGCTCTGCTCGGAGCCGGCGATGGGGTGGCCGGGGACGAAGCGCGGCAAGCGCTCCCCAAAGACCGCCCGCGCCTCACGCACGACGTTGCCCTTGGCGCTGCCGACGTCGGTGATGACGGCAGCGCCAAGGTCGAGCTTGGCCAGGCGGGCCAGGACTTTTTCCATGGCCAGGATCGGCACGGCCAACTGGATGACATCGGCACCGACACAGGCGGCGGCAAGGTCTTCTTCGCAGCGATCGACCACGCCCAGGGCCACGGCCTGCTTGCGCGAGGGGGCGTCCAGGTCGACACCGACCACTTCGCGGCACAGGCCGCTTTCACGCAGGCCCTTGGCGAACGAGCCACCGATCAGGCCGAGGCCGACCACGACCAGGCGGTTGATGATTGGCGCGGGTTTGGTTGTTACTGCTTTTACCACTGGTGCGAACCCTGTTCAGAAATCTAGACAGCCTGTGAGGGCCATTGGGGCTGCCTTGCAGCCCATCGCGGCACAAGGCCGCTCCTACAGGGGCCAGTACAGTTTCGAGGCCTGCACAATACCTGTAGGAGCGGCCTCGTGTCGCGATGGGCCGCACAGCGGCCCCGGCAATCTTCGATCAAAGCACCGCCTTCGGATACGACC
The DNA here is from genome assembly GCF_000814065.1 of Pseudomonas sp. C5pp. Taxonomy (NCBI): domain Bacteria; kingdom Pseudomonadati; phylum Pseudomonadota; class Gammaproteobacteria; order Pseudomonadales; family Pseudomonadaceae; genus Pseudomonas; species Pseudomonas sp. C5pp. Next base: position 5,792 of record NZ_JWLN01000028.1, read on the forward strand.
CCAGCACCTTCAGCGCCACAGCCTCCTGGCTGATCTGCTCGAGCACCGCCTTGATCAGCGGGTCGCGGTGGTGGCCGACGAAGTCGATGAAGAACACGTAGGTCCACTTGCCGCTACGCGACGGGCGGGTCTCGATGCGAGTCAGGTCGATGCCGTTCTGGTGGAACGGTACCAGCAGCTCGTGCAAGGCACCCGGCTTGTTGCTCATCGAAACGATGATCGAGGTCTTGTCGTCGCCGGTCGGCGGTACTTCCTGGTTACCGATCATCAGGAAGCGCGTGGAGTTGTCCGGGCGGTCTTCGATCTTCTCGGCCAGGCGAGTCAAACCGTACAGGTTGGCCGCCATGTCGCCGGCGATGGCCGCCGAATTCCACTCGCCCTTGACCCGCTTGGCGGCCTCGGCATTGCTCGACACGGCCACGCGCTCCACGTTCGGGTAGTGCGCGTCCAGCCACTTGCGGCACTGGGCCAGCGACTGGGCGTGGGAGTAGATGCGGGTGATGCTGTCGGTCTTGGTGTTCTCGCCCACCAGCAGGTGGTGGTGGATGCGCAGCTCGACCTCGCCGCAAATCACCATGTCGTGCTCGAGGAAGCTGTCCAGGGTGTGGCTGACCGCGCCTTCGGTGGAGTTTTCCACCGGCACAACGCCGAAGTTGACGGCACCAGCCGCCACTTCGCGGAACACTTCGTCGATGGCCGCCATCGGCCGGCTGATCACCGCGTGGCCGAAGTGCTTCATGGCCGCAGCCTGGGTGAAGGTACCTTCAGGGCCGAGGTAGGCGATTTTCAGCGGCTCTTCCAGGGCCAGGCACGACGACATGATTTCGCGGAACAGCCGCGCCATCTCTTCGTTGTCCAGCGGCCCCTTGTTGCGCTCCATCACGCGCTTGAGCACGGCGGCTTCACGCTCGGGGCGGTAGAACACCGGCTTTTCGCCTTCCGCCAGCGAGGCGGTCTTGACCTTGGCCACTTCCTGGGCGCACCGGGCGCGCTCGCTGATCAGCTCGAGGATCTTCTCGTCGAGGCTGTCGATGCGAACGCGCAACGCCTTCAGTTCGTGCTCGGACATCAGCCGTGCTCCTTCTCGAATTCGGCCATGTAGGCCACCAGGGCTTCGACCGCTTCAAGGCCCAGGGCGTTGTAGATGGAGGCGCGCATGCCGCCTACCGAACGGTGGCCCTTGAGGTTGAGCAGGCCACGGGCATCGGCGCCGGCGAGGAAGGCCTTGTCCAGGCGCTCGTCAGCCAGGCGGAACGGCACGTTCATCCACGAACGGGCGTTGTGGCTGATCGGGTTGGTGTAGAACTCGCTGCTATCGATGAAGCCGTACAGGCGGTCTTTCTTGGCGCGGTTGCGCTGTTCCATGGCATCGACGCCACCCTGCTCTTTCAGCCACTCGAACACCAGGCCCGAGAGGTACCAGGAGTAGGTGGCCGGGGTGTTGTACATCGAGCCGTTGTCGGCCGAGACCTTGTAGTCGAGCATGGTCGGGCAGCTGCTGCGGGCGCGGCCCAGCAGGTCTTCGCGCACGATCACCACCACCAGGCCGCTCGGGCCGATGTTCTTCTGCGCGCCGGCGTAGATCAGGCCGTACTGCGACACATCGATCGGACGCGAGAGGATGTCGGACGACATGTCGACCACCAGTGGCACGTCACCGGTTTCCGGCACCCAGTCGAACTGCAGGCCACCAATGGTCTCGTTGGACGCATAGTGCACGTAGGCAGCGTTCTTGGTCAGCTTCCACTCGTTCTGGCCCGGGATGGCCAGGTAGTCGTAAGGCTTGGCGCTGGCGGCGACGTTGACGTTGCCGAAGCGGCGCCCTTCCTCGATGGCCTTTTTCGACCAGATGCCGGTCTCGATGTAGTCGGCGGTGCCGTTTTCCGGCAGCAGGTTCAGCGGGATTTCGGCGAACTGCTGGCTGGCGCCGCCCTGCAGGAACAGCACCTTGTAGTTGGAGGGGACGGACAGCAGGTCACGCAAGTCCTGCTCGGCCTTTTCGGCGATGGCCACGTAATCGTCGCTACGATGGCTCATTTCCATCACCGACAAGCCCTTGCCACGCCAATCCAGCATTTCGGCCTGGGCGCGCTGCAGAACAGCGTCAGGAAGCGCGGCAGGGCCTGCGCAGAAGTTAAAGGCTCGTTTGCTCACATCCACTCTCGCTCTGCCAAATGGTACAAATTCGTTTCTTGCAGGCCTCGCATCGCTCTTGTAGGAGCAGCCTTGTGCTGCGAATGGGACGCGTAGCGGCCCCGGCTATCCATGCGTTGACGCTGAAATCCCGGGCCGCTTCGCGTCCCATTCGCAGCACAAGGCTGCTCCTACAAAAAACCGCCTGCCCCTTCAGGGCCTGCCATTGCCTGCTGTAATCAGTCAAACGGGGCGACCTTGGTCGCCCCGCTCGGGTTTTACGCTTGCTTACTCCTGCGGGGCCTCTTCGGCGCCAGCAGCTTCTTCGTTGTCTGGCACTTCAGCCTCGACACCCTCTTCGTCCGCCTCGATCCCATCATCGAGTTCGTCCTCGGAAGGCTCCTGGATACGCTCCAGGCCCACCAGTGTCTCGTCGGCAGCCAGCTTGATCAAGGTCACGCCCTGAGTGTTGCGGCCCAGGCTGGACACCTCGCCAACGCGGGTACGCACCAGCGTGCCCTGGTCGGAGATCAGCATGATCTCCTCACCTTCCTGCACCTGGATGGCACCGATCAGCAGACCGTTGCGCCCCTTGGTGCCCATGGCGATCACACCCTGGCCACCACGGCCGCGACGCGGGAACTTGGACAGCGGAGTGCGCTTGCCGAAGCCACGCTCGGACGCGGTGAGGATCTGCGCGCCAGATTCCGGGATCAGCATGGAGATGATCTGCTGGCCCTTGCCCAGCTTCATGCCGCGCACGCCACGGGCGTTACGGCCCATCTCGCGCACCACGCTTTCAGCGAAGCGGATCACCTTGCCGGCGTCGGAGAACATCATGACTTCCTTGGCGCCGTCGGTGATGGCCGCGGCGATCAGGGTGTCACCTTCCTTCAGCTTCAGGGCGATCAGGCCGTTGGAGCGCGGACGGGCGAACTGCACCAGCGGGGTCTTCTTCACGGTACCCGAAGCGGTGGCCATGAAGATGTAGGCGCCGGTCGGCTCGGCCACCCATTCAGGGGTGTCGCCGTCTTCCTCGTCCACTTCCTCGGCCTCGACCACTTCGCCTTCGAGCACGGTGTCCTCCGCGTCCTCCAGCTCTTCGTCGGCGTCAGCGTTCTGCTGCAGGGCCTCGAGGTCGATCTGCAGCATGGCGGTGATGCGTTCACCTTCCTCCAGCGGCAACAGGTTGACCAGCGGGCGGCCGCGGGCGGCGCGGGACGCTTCAGGGATGTCGTAGGTCTTCAGCCAGTACACCTTACCCTTGCTGGAGAACAGCAGCAGGGTGGCATGGCTGTTGGCAACCAGCAGGTGCTCGACGTAGTCCTCGTCCTTCACCCCGGTAGCCGACTTGCCTTTGCCGCCACGGCGCTGGGCCTGGTAGGCGGACAGCGGCTGGGTCTTGGCGTAGCCGCCGTGGGAGATGGTCACCACGCGCTCTTCTTCCGGGATCATGTCGCCGTAGTTGAGGTCGTGGCGCGCATCGAGGATTTCGGTACGGCGGGCATCGCCATATTCGGCGCGGATGGCTTCCAGCTCTTCGCGGATCACTTCCATCAGGCGCTCGGCGCTGCTGAGGATGCGGATCAGTTCGCCGATCTGCTCGAGGATTTCCTGGTACTCGGCCAGCAGCTTCTCGTGCTCCAGGCCGGTCAGGCGGTGCAGGCGCAGGTCGAGAATGGCCTGGGCCTGTTCCGGCGACAGGTAGTACTTGCCTTCACGCAGGCCGTACTGCTCCGGCAGGTCCTCGGGGCGGCAGGAATCGGCGCCGGCGCGCTCGACCATGACCTGCACGGCACTGGATTCCCAGGCAGTGGAGATCAGGGCTTCCTTGGCCTCGGACGGGGTCGGCGAGGCCTTGATCAGGGCGATGACCGGGTCGATGTTGGACAGCGCGACCGCCTGGCCTTCGAGGATATGGCCGCGCTCGCGGGCCTTGCGCAGCTCGAACACGGTACGGCGGGTCACCACTTCACGGCGGTGACGCACGAACGCTTCGAGCAGGTCCTTGAGGTTGAGCAGACGCGGACGGCCGTCGACCAGGGCCACCACGTTGATACCGAATACGCTCTGCAGCTGGGTTTGCTGGTAGAGGTTGTTGAGCACCACTTCCGGCACCTCGCCGCGACGCAGCTCGATGACGATGCGCATGCCGTCCTTGTCGGACTCGTCGCGCAGCTCGGTGATGCCTTCGATCTTCTTCTCTTTGACCAGCTCGGCGATCTTTTCGATCAGGCGTGCCTTGTTCAGCTGGTACGGCAGCTCGGTAACCACGATCTGCTGGCGACCACCGACCTTGTCGATGTCTTCGATCTCGGAACGGGCGCGCATGTAGATGCGGCCACGACCGGTACGATAGGCCTCGATGATGCCCTGGCGGCCGTTGATCAGGCCGGCAGTCGGGAAGTCGGGGCCAGGGATGTGCTGCATCAGCTCATCGATGGTGACTTCGGGGTTGTCGATGAGTGCCAGGCAGCCATCGATGACCTCGCCGAGGTTGTGCGGCGGGATGTTGGTCGCCATGCCCACGGCGATACCGCTGGAACCGTTGACCAGCAGGTTGGGAATACGGGTCGGCATGACCGCCGGGATCTGCTCGGTGCCGTCGTAGTTGGGCACCCAGTCGACGGTCTCCTTGTGCAGGTCGGCCAGCAGCTCGTGGGCCAGCTTGGCCATGCGCACTTCGGTGTATCGCATGGCTGCGGCGTTGTCGCCGTCCACCGAACCGAAGTTGCCCTGGCCGTCGACCAGCAGGTAGCGCAGCGAGAACGGCTGGGCCATACGCACGATGGTGTCGTAGACCGCGGTGTCGCCGTGCGGGTGGTACTTACCGATCACGTCACCGACCACACGGGCGGATTTCTTGTACGGCTTGTTCCAGTCGTTGCCCAGTTCGCTCATCGCATAGAGAACGCGACGATGCACGGGCTTCAAGCCGTCACGCGCATCGGGCAGCGCTCGCCCGACAATCACGCTCATCGCGTAGTCGAGGTAAGACTGTCTCAGTTCGTCTTCGATATTGACCGGGAGGATTTCTTTGGCCAGTTCGCCCATGAGAAGCCTGATTCCTTTTTCTGGTGAAACTTCGCAGCTCCATCAAGGGCCGAACGAAGCTCGCCGCCGCAGCGCATAAGGGTGCGACGACTTACGACAAATCAATGAGTTGTGCCATGGATCTGCGCAATGAAGGCCGCCGTGGTGGGCGGTCTTGGAAACTGCCGGATGTTATCACAAAGGCAGGGGCGGTGGGGAGATGTGGCAGGTGGCCTCACACGAGGGTAAATCTGGATTTTTTATAGCCTGTGCCGGCCTCTTCGCGGGTAAACCCGCTCCCACAGGTACACCACCGCCCTCAGACCTTGTGCTATCCCTGTGGGAGCGGGTTTACCCGCGAAGAGGCCGGCACAGGCACTACGAATATCAGTGCAGGCGCTTGCGGCAGATCAGTTGCGCCAGCTTGGCGGCATCCGGCCGCTCGACGATGCCGCGCTCGGTCACGATCACGTCGATCAGGTCGGCAGGGGTCACGTCGAATACCGGGTTGAACACCTCGACATCCGGCGCCACGCGGGTGCCGCCAATGTCCAGCAACTCGTCGGCAGCGCGCTCTTCCAGCGGGATGTCCTCGCCCGTGGCCAGGTTCAGGTCGATGCTGGTGCTCGGCGCCACCACCATGAACCGTACGCCGTGATGCATGGCGCTGACCGCCAGCTGATAGGTGCCGATCTTGCTGGCCACATCGCCGTTGGCGGCGATGCAGTCCGCGCCCACCACCACCCAGGTGATGCCCTTGCTTTTCATCAGGTGGGCCAGCGCCGAGTCGGCGCACAGGGTCACCGGGATGCCTTCGTTGGCCAGTTCCCAGGCAGTCAGGCGCGAACCATGCAGCCAAGGGCGGGTCTCGCCGGCGTATACACGCTCGACCATGCCCTCCAGGTAACCGGCACGGATCACCCCCAGCGCGGTACCGAAACCACCACAGGCCAGAGCACCGGCGTTGCCATAGGTGAGCAGGATCTGGGCGTTGCCCTGGTGGCGGCGGATCAGCTCGATACCGTGCTGGGCCATGGTCAGGTTGGCCTCGCGATCGCTCTCGTGGATGGCCACCGCCTCGGCCTCCAGTGCCGCCAGCACGTCTTCGTCCGGACGCAGGCGCTGCAGGCGCTCACGCATGCGGTTCAGCGCCCAGAACAGGTTGGCGGCGGTAGGGCGCGCTTCAGCCAGGACAAGGAAGTCTTCCTCCAGGTCCATTTCCCAGTCGCCGCCCTCGGCCAGCCGCTCTTCCAGGGCCAGCACCAGGCCATAGGCCGCGGCAATGCCGATGGCCGAGGCGCCGCGCACGGCCATGTCGCGGATCGCCGCTGCAACCTGCGCGACATTGTCGCAGGCCAGCCAGCACTCTTCCGACGGCAGCAGGCGCTGGTCGAGCAGGTGCAGGACGCCGCCCTGCCAGCGGATCCCGGTCACCTTCTCCGCCGCCAAAAGTCGCTCGCGCATCGCCTCTCCCCGTCGTTCGGATATCAAAAGCCGGCGATTATAGCGACCCTCGGGGCCGAGCGCTCGGGTATACTCCGGCGCAATTTTGCGAAGTTTCAGAGGACTGTTCTAATGAGCAACGTCGACCGCGCCGAAATCGCCAAGTTCGAAGCGCTGGCCCACCGCTGGTGGGACCGCGAAAGCGAGTTCAAGCCGCTGCACGAAATCAACCCGCTGCGCGTCAACTGGATCGACGAGCGCGTCAGCCTCGCCGGCAAGAAGGTGCTGGACGTGGGTTGCGGCGGCGGCATCCTCAGCGAGGCGATGGCCCTGCGCGGCGCTACGGTCACCGGCATCGACATGGGCGAGGCGCCACTGGCCGTGGCCCAGCTGCACCAGCTGGAGTCGGGCGTGCAGGTGGAATACCGGCAGATCACCGCCGAAGCCCTGGCCGAGGAAATGCCCGAACAGTTCGACGTGGTCACCTGCCTGGAAATGCTCGAGCACGTGCCCGACCCGTCTTCGGTCATCCGCGCCTGCTACCGCATGGTCAAGCCTGGCGGCCAGGTGTTCTTCTCCACCATCAACCGCAACCCCAAGGCCTACCTGCTGGCCATCGTCGGCGCCGAGTACATCCTGAAGATGCTGCCGCGCGGCACCCACGACTTCAAGAAATTCATCCGCCCGTCCGAGCTGGGCGCCTGGAGCCGCGTTGCCGGCCTTCAGGTGAAGGACATCATCGGCCTGACCTACAACCCACTGACCAAGCACTACAAGCTCAGCAGCGACGTCGACGTCAACTACATGGTCCAGACCCTGCGCGAGGAATAAACATGAGTTTGCGAGCAGTACTCTTCGACATGGACGGCACCTTGCTCGACACGGCGCCGGACTTCATCGCCATCTGCCAGGCCATGCTCGCCGAGCGCGGCCTGCCGGCCGTCGATGACAAGGTGATCCGCGACGTGATCTCCGGCGGTGCCCGCGCGATGGTCGCCGCGACCTTCGCCATCAGCCCGGAGGCCGAGGGCTTCGAAGCCCTGCGCCTGGAGTTCCTCGAGCGCTACCAGCGCGACTGCGCGGTGCACAGCAAGCTGTTCGACGGCATGGCCGAGCTGCTGGCCGACATCGAGAAAGGCAACCTGCTGTGGGGTGTGGTCACCAACAAGCCGGTGCGCTTCGCCGAGCCGATCATGCAGCAACTGGGCCTGGCCGAGCGTTCGGCGCTGCTGATCTGCCCGGACCACGTCAAGAACAGCAAGCCCGACCCCGAGCCGCTGATCCTCGCCTGCAAGACCCTCGGCCTGGACCCGGCCAGTGTACTGTTCGTCGGCGACGACCTGCGCGACATCGAGTCTGGCCGCGACGCCGGTACTCGCACGGCGGCAGTGCGCTACGGCTATATTCATCCAGAGGACAACCCCAACAACTGGGGCGCCGATGTGGTGGTGGACCACCCGCTGGAACTGCGCAAGGTGATCGACAGCGCGCTGTGCGGCTGCTGAACCCCGTCTAGACCGCAGCACAGCCCCTGTGGGAGCGGGTTCACCCGCGAATGCGTCAGCCCCGGCGCCAGCGGTGCCTGATCGTACGCATTCGCGGGTAAACCCGCTCCCACAGGGTACGGTGCCGCGCCAACGAACTCGAAGGACCTACCATGTTCGACTACACCGCCCGCCCCGACCTGCTGCAAGGCCGGGTCATCCTGGTTACCGGTGCCGGCCGCGGCATCGGCGCCGCTGCCGCCAAGGCCTACGCTGCGCTGGGCGCTACCGTGCTGCTGCTGGGCAAGACCGAGGCCAACCTCAACGAGGTCTACGACCAGATCGAAGCCGCCGGGCACCCGCAACCGGTAGTGATCCCGTTCAACCTGGAAACCGCCCTGCCCCACCAGTACGACGAACTGGCGGTGATGATCGAAGACCAGTTCGGCCGCCTCGACGGCCTGCTGAACAACGCTTCGATCATCGGCCCGCGTACGCCGCTGGAGCAGCTGTCGGGTGACAACTTCATGCGCGTGATGCACATCAACGTCAATGCCACCTTCATGCTCACCAGCACCCTGCTGCCGCTGCTGAAGCTGTCGGAAGACGCTTCGGTGGTGTTCACCAGCAGCAGCGTCGGACGCAAGGGCCGGGCCTACTGGGGCGCCTATGGCGTGTCTAAGTTCGCCACCGAGGGCCTGATGCAAACCCTGGCCGATGAACTGGAAGGCGTGGCACCGGTGCGCTCCAACAGCATCAACCCGGGCGCCACGCGCACGGCGATGCGGGCACAGGCCTACCCCAGCGAGAACCCGCAGAACAACCCGCTGCCGGAAGAGATCATGCCGGTGTACCTGTACCTGATGGGGCCGGACAGCAAAGGGGTGAATGGGCAGGCGTTCAACGCCCAGTAAGGCTTTTGCCTGTACCGGCCCTTTCGCGGGTGAACCCGCTCCCACAGGGTTATTCACCGCCCATGAGGGCAGCGCAGTACTTGTGGGAGCGGGTTTACCCGCGAAGAGGCCGGGACAGGAGAGCGATCAGCCCGCTGCCAACACCGGGCGCATGCGCCCCTGCTGGCGCCCTTCCAGCTGCATGCACCGTTCCAGGAACAGGTACATGCAGTCGTAGCTCTTGCAAATCGCCTTGCGCAGTTCATTGCGCAGCCCCAGGGTCGGGTTCTCGCCCGCCAGGGTGCAGATGATCTCCAGCGCCTCCCACGGGTGCGCGTCGTCATACTGGGCATGCATCTTCAGCCACTTCATCGCCCGCTTGCGCTGGTCCTCCGGGAAACCCAGCGCATAGGTGTCGGTGGAGCACACCACCGCCGACCATTCACCGGTCGCACCTTCGATGGCGTAGTTGGTCGCCGCCATGGAAATGGCCAGGTTCTCGGTGGCGCACACGCGCCAGCACCAGTCATTCAGGCCGTTCAGCTCTGGCGGCACTTCCTGGGCCTGCAGCTCGTGCAGGTGCACGCCATGCGCCTGGCACCAGTTCACCCAATAGTCGGCGTGGTTGAGCTCGACACGGATGTTGCGCATCAGCCAGCGCCGCGCCATGTCTTCGCCCTGGTGCCGGCCATAGCGGGTCTTGGTCAGGTTGTGGGCCATGTACAGCGAGAACTGCTCCACCACCGGCCAGCCACCAATCAGGTACTGGCGGATGGTCGATTGCTTCAACTGGCCATCGCGCAGGCGCGCGTAGAACTCATGCTCGACTACCCGGCGCTTGCTCTCGCGGCAGTCTTCAATCAGTTGCTGGGCCCATTGGGGGTAGCTGGCGGGATCCATCAAAGGCCCGATACGAACGAATGCGTCAATCACTTTCAGCTCCTTGATCCTTGTGATTTCTAGCTAGCGAAACGTGCCAGGTGCCCGCTGCAACAGAGGCCGGGCGGCGATCCGTTGGCGCTGCAGACTGTCACAGGTGAACACCTGGGGGCGTTCGATGAGGTAGCCCTGGGCATAATCCACGCCAATTTCCTGCAAGGCCTGCTCGATCAAGGGTGTTTCGACGAATTCGGCAATGGTGCGCTTACCCATTACGTGACCGATGTGGTTGATGACCTCGACCATGGCCCGGTTGACCGGGTCGTCGAGCATGTCCTTGACGAAACTTCCGTCGATCTTCAGGTAATCCACGGGCAAATGCTTGAGATAGGCGAACGACGACATGCCGGCGCAGAAATCGTCGAGCGAGAAGCGACAACCCAACCCCTTCAACTCGTTGATGAAGCGGATGGCACTGCCAAGGTTGGCTATGGCGCTGGTTTCGGTGATTTCGAAACAGATCATCCGTGGCGGAATAGCGTATTCGACGAACAGGCGTTGCAAATATTCGAGGAACTTGTCGTCACCGATACTCGACCCCGACAGGTTGATCGCGCAGATCGAAAGCGGCCCCTCGCGCCCTTCGTCCAGGCACTGGCGGATGACCAGGAACACATTGCGCACCACCCAGCGGTCCAGCGCGGTCATCAAGCCGTAGCGCTCGGCCGCCGGGATGAAGCTGCTGGGCAGGATGGTACGCCCGCTTTCGTCGTGCAGGCGCAGCAGGATCTCAATATGGCCGGGGCCTTCGAAGGTTTTCAGCGGGGCGATTTCCTGGGCGTACAGGCAGAAGCGGTTTTCTTCCAGGGCCACGTGCAAGCGCTGGATCCAGGCCATTTCGCCAAAGCGCATGGACAGCTCGCTGTCGTCGGCATGGTACACCTGCACGCGGTTGCGGCCCTTTTCCTTGGCCATGTAGCAAGCCATGTCGGCGGCGCGCAGCGAGGTTTCGAGGGTGCCGGGGGACTGGGCCATGTGCACCAGGCCGACGCTGACGGTGGTGACGAACGGCCGCCCTTTCCACACGAAATGCAGGCTCTGCACCAGCTGGCGCAGCTGCTCGGCAATGCGCTCGGCCTGGTCGGGCGGGCAGTTTTCCAGCAGCACGCCGAATTCGTCACCACCCAGCCGGGCCAGGGTGTCGCCTTCGCGCAGGCCGGACTGCAGCACGGCGCAGATGTGCCGCAGCAACTCGTCGCCGGCGGCATGCCCGCAGGTATCGTTGACCAGCTTGAACTGGTCGAGGTCCAGGAACATCAGCGAATGCCGCCCGGCCTGGCGCGCCAGGTCATTGAGCGCCTGCTCCAGGCGGTATTCGAACTCGCGGCGGTTGGCCAGGCCGGTCAGGGCATCGTGGGTCGCCTGCCAGGACAGGTTGGCGATGTACTGGCGCTCCTGGGTCATGTCGTGCAGCACCAGCACGATACCGCTGACCTGGCCGTCATTGACGATCGGCGAGCCGACCAGGTTGACCGACACAGTGCTGCCGTCCAGGCGCTGGATCAGCCGGGCATGCTCGGCGCCGCCCTTGAGGCTGCCACTGAGCACCTGCTCGACCAGGCTGCGGCCGTCTTCCTCGGCCTGCTCGTCCACCAGGCTGAACAGCGCCGACAACGGCAGGCCCTGGGCTTGGCCGGCCTGCCAGTGGGTCAGTTGTTCGGCGGCCGGGTTCATGTAGCCGATACTGCCCTCCACATCGGTGGTAATCACCGCATCGCCAATGGCCTGCAGGGTAATCTGCGCCCGCTCCTTTTCTTCTTGCAGGGCGCTGGCAAAGGCCTGGCGCTGGGCCAGCAGCTTGCTGGAGCGGCGCCAGGCAATGGCAATCAGGAACATTGCGGTCAGCAGGTTGGTGATCAGCAGCACCCGCAGCAACATGCGCGAGCCTTCGCCCAAGGCATCGCTGAACGCCTTGGCGGCCGGGGTTACCCCTTCGTTGATAGTGACGATGCGCGCCTTCCAGTCGCTTACCGTACGGGCGTCGACCGGGCCAGCGGCGAAGCTGCTGCGCATTTCCACGGCCAGCATATCCAGCTTGCCCAGGTAGTCGTCGCCGATGTCCCAGTAGTCGATGGCCGTCTGCATGTAGCTTACATTGCGAAAGTTACGGTAGAACCAGATGATCCGCTCGACATCGTCGGGGTGGTTACCGCCTTGCAGCACGGCCTGGCGCGCGGCATCCAGGTCGGGGCTGGGCTGGTCCATCACTTCGCGCAGTTGGTGGTCGCCCTGGGGCACGGTGATGGCCTGGCGATAGCGCTGATAGGTGCTGTCGTCGCGGGTCTCGGCGTACAGGTTGAGGTAGTAGATGGCGTCTTTCTGCGCCTTGGACCACAAACTTTCGCCCGCGACGTAGGCACGCACGGCCGAGAGCGTATAAAGGCTCAGGCTGCCCAAGGCTACCTGGAAGACCACAACGGCGATGAAGGGCCAGGTGATACCGAGCAACTTTGGCGCTTCTAGAGTGCGATGTCCCTTCATGGAGTCCCTGTCACAGAGCAGATAAGGCGCAAATCAACCCAGACAAAGCACAGCGTAGGCCATTTGCCATCCCGGCGGTTGGGTTTTTTATGGCAGGAAAGGGGGGTGATTTGCATATGGCCTGAACTCGCACTGTGGGAGCGGCCTTGCGTCGCGAAAGGGCTGCAAAGCAGCCCCGGCAATTTCTGCATCTGCCTTGATTGTCTGGGGCCGCTTTGCGGCCCTTTCGCGACGCAAGGCCGCTCCCACAGGGGCCCGCACAGGCAGCCACAAATTCAGCTCTGCTGCAGGTGCCCGTAAAGCTTGGCATACAACCCACCTTCGGCAATCAGCTGCTGGTGGTCGCCATCCTCGGCCACATGCCCGCCGTCGAACACCAGCACCCGGTCGGCCTGTTTCACCGCCGACAGGCGGTGGGCGATGATCAGTGTGGTGCGGCCGCTGAGGAAGCGCGCCAGGGCTTGGTGCAGGTTGTACTCGGTGGCGGCATCCAGGGCCGAGGTGGCTTCGTCGAGGATCACCACCTTGGGTTCGGCCAGCACCATGCGGGCAATGGCCAGGCGCTGGCGCTGGCCACCGGACAAGCGCACGCCGGAGCGCCCCACCACACTGTCCAGGCCCTGCGGCAAGGCGGCGATGGTGGCATCCAGCTGGGCAATACGCAGCGCCTGCCAGCAGGCCTCGTCGCTGCAGTCACGGCCCATGGTCAGATTGGCGCGCACGGTGTCGTTGAACAGCGAAGGGTGCTGCAACACCACCGCGACGTTTTCACGCAGGGTTTCCAGGCCGATTTCCTGCAGGCTGGCACCGCCAAAGCGGATGGTGCCGGCCTGGGCGCTGTAAAGCCCCAGCAACAGCTGCACCAGGGTGCTCTTGCCGCCACCGCTGGCGCCGACTATCGCCACCTTCTCGCCCGGGGCGATGGACAGGTCGAGGTGCTCGAGCACCGGCTCGTCGGCATAGGCAAAGCGCAGGTCGCGCACTTCGATGCCCACCGTCTCGCGGCCGGCGAACGGGTCGCTGGCAGCCGGGTACTGCGGCTCGTCGTCGCGTGCCAGCAGTTCGTTGAGGCGGCTCAGCGCACCACCGGCGGCGTAGTAGGCGTATTGCAGGTTGAGCAACTGCTCCACCGGGCCGATCATGAACCACAGGTAGCTGAATACCGCCAGCATCTGGCCGATCGACAGGTCGGAGAACAGCACGGTGAGCATGGCCGCGGCGCGGAAGATATCGATGCCGAACTGGAACAGCAGGCCACTGGCGCGGCCGCTGGCATCGCTTTTCCACTGCGAGTCCACGGCGTAGTCCCGCACTTCGCGGGCGCGCAGGCCAAGGCGACCGAGGAAGTAGCCCTGGCGGTTACCGGCGCGGATTTCCTGAATGGCGTCGAGGGTTTCCGCCAGCGCCTGGGTAAAGCGTGCGGTGCTGTCGTTCTCGAGCTTTTTCAGGTGCTTGACGCGCTTGCCCAACTGTACGGTGAAATAGATCACCAGCGGGTTGAACAGCAATATCAGCATGGCCAGCTGCCAGTGCATCCAGATCAGGATGGCCGCCGTGCCGGTCAGGGTCAGCATGGCCACCAGGAAGCGGCTCAGGGTTTCGCCGACGAACTTGTCGAGGGTGTCCAGGTCGGTGACCAGGTGGGTGGTTACCGTGCCGCTGCCCAGGCTTTCGTATTCCTTCAGCGAGATGCGCTTGAGCCGCTCGATCAGGCGAATGCGCAGGCGATAGACGATGTCCTTGGCCAGGCCGGCGAACAGCTTGGCCTGGATCACGTTGAACGCCAGCGCGGCCAGGCGCAGGCACAGGGTCAGCAGCAACATAAGGCCGATGTAGCCCGCCGCCACCTGCCAGCTGGACGGCAGCAGGTGGTTCATCCACTTCAGCGCGGCATCGCCGTGGCCCAGCAGCACTTCGTCCACCAGCAGCGGCAGCAACAGCGGGATGGGCACGCTGCAGCAGGCCGCCAATACGGCGATGAAGTTGGCGGACCAGAGGTTTTTCTTGTGATGCAGGGCCAGGCGGCGGATTTCCGCCCAGCTCAGTCGATCGGCCGCAGTGTGAGGCTTGCCCGGCACCGGGTCGGGTGACCCAGGCACATCAAGCACAGGCGGCCTGCTGCAGCCAGCGGCCGAGCAAGGGTTGCAGGCGCTCCAGCGGCTGATAGCCGTTGGTCAGCAGGGCCAGTTGGCCATTGCGTTCGGCCAGCAAGGTCGGGAAACCGGCGATGCCCAGGTCCTGAGCCCAACTGAAATCGGCTGCAGTGGCGGCGCGGGTGTCGGCACAGGCGAAGGCCTCGGCGAACACGGTGCGGTCGAAGCCTGCCTGTTCGGCCAGGTCGACCAGATGCGGCGCAATGGTGACGTCCACGCCCTGCTCGTAGAACGAACGCTGGATCAGCGCCAGCAGCGGCCAGACGCGTTCGGCGTCCAGCTCGCGGGCGGTGACCAGGGCACGGCAGGCCGGCTCGGTGTCGTAGACGAAGCCGTCGGGCATGGCCCCCTCGAAGCGGAACGGCTGGCCGGTGGCGTCGGCCACGGCCTGCCAGTGTTCAAGGATGTACTTGCGGGTAGAGCTGTCCAGGGCACTGCCGCCGGTACGCAGCCCGCCCGGCACCAGGCGGGTGGGCACGCCTGCGTCACGCGCCTGGGCGATCAGGGCCGCGGCCACGGGTGCGAAACCCCAGCACCAGGAGCACATCGGGTCCATCACATAGATCAGGCGTGCAGACATGCATCAAGCCTCGGCTTTGTAGTTGTAACCGATCGGGTGCGGCAGGTTGCGGGCCTTGGCCAGCTCGATCTGCTTCTGCCGGTCGATGGCGCTACGCCGGGTCTTCTCGCTCAGGGTGTCCCAGCAATGCGGGCAGCTGACCCCTGGCGAATAGTGCTCGGACGCGCGCTCCTCTGCGTTGATCGGGTGACGGCAGGCGTGGCACTGGTCGTACTCGCCTTCGCTCAGGTCATGGCGCACCGTGACGCGGTTGTCGAAGACGAAGCAGTCGCCGTCCCACAGGCTTTCTTCCTGAGGCACTTCCTCGAAGTATTTCAGGATGCCGCCCTTAAGATGATAGACCTCCTCGAAGCCTTCACCGAGCATGTAGCTGGAAGCTTTTTCGCAACGGATACCGCCGGTACAGAACATGGCAACCTTCTTGTGCTTGCTGGGGTCGAAGTTGGCCTTGATGTAGTCGGGGAACTCGCGGAAGGTTTCGGTCTTCGGGTCGATGGCGCCCTTGAAGGTACCGATGGCCACTTCGTAGTCGTTGCGGGTGTCGATCAGCAGCACTTCCGGGTCGCTGATCAGCGCGTTCCAGTCCTTGGGCTCGACGTAGGTGCCGACCGCCTGGTTCGGGTCCACGCCCGGTACGCCGAGGGTTACGATCTCTTTCTTGAGCTTGACCTTGGTGCGGTAGAACGGCTGTTCGTCGCAGTACGATTCCTTGTGGTCGACATCGGCCAGGCGTGGGTCGTTGCGCAGCCAGGCCAGCAGGCCGTCGATGCCTTCGCGGGTGGCCGACACGGTGCCGTTGATGCCCTCGTGGGCCAGCAGCAGGGTGCCCTTGACGTTGTTGTCGAGCATGGTCTTGAGCAGCGGCTCGCGCAGCTCGACGTAGTCTTCCAGGGTGACGAACTTGTACAGCGCCGCGACGACGATGGGTTGGGACATGAAGCAGGATCTCCAGTGGTTGCCCTCGTAAGGGGCGGACCGGGTTTGACAGTGTGACAAAAAAGCGGGGGCGCTTTGCGCCCCATTCGCGGCACAAGGCCGCTCCTACAGGGGAATGCACCAGCCGACGGGCTGCGCTATCCCTGTAGGAGCGGCCTTGTGCCGCGAATGGGCCGCAAAGCGGCCCCCGGATTTTGCAGGATTCTACCAGAACAACAACAAGGTTTCAGTGCCCGCCGCCCGCGCACACCGGCGAGGCCGGTGCAACGCCGACCTTGGCCCACTCTTCGGCGGTGTAGGTGTGAATGGCCAGGGCATGGATCTCGCCCATCAGCTCACCCATGGTGGCGTACACCTTCTGGTGGCGCTTGACGCTGTTCAACCCGGCAAACTGCTCACTGACGATCACTGCCTTGTAGTGGGTCTCCTGACCACGACTGTGCATGTGGCTTTCATTGAGCACTTGCAGGTGTTGCGGCGCCAGGGCGGCCAGCTGCTGTTCGATACGCTGTTGCATGGTCATCGCGACGTACTCACTTCTTCGCCGGGGCGGCGGCCTTGCCAGCGTTCGGGTCCAGTTCCTTGGTCATGTCATCCAGCAGCTTGTTCACCACCGGTACCGCTGGCTCCAGGCTCTGCTGGGTCAGCTGGGCCGACTGCTGGGTGACCTTGGGCATTTCGCGCAGCACTTTCTTGCCCAGCGGCGATTCGTAGAACTTGACCAGGTCCTTGAGCTCCTGCTCGGTGAAGGTCTGGGTGTACAGGTCGACCATCTTCGGCTTCAGCTTGTTCCAGCCGATGGCGTTGTCCAGCGCGGCGTTGGCCTTGGCCTGGTAGCTTTCCAGCACCGGCTGCTTGGTGGCCGGGGCCTTGGTCTGGGCGAAACGCTGGGCGAACATCTGCTGGACCTGCATGTACACCGGGGTGCCCAGCTTGTCGGCGTTGGCCAGGGTCAGGAATTTCTCGGCAGCAGCGTTGTGGCTGGCGGTGGCAGCGAGTACCTGGCCGCTGGCGCAAGCCAGGGCAACGGCGGCACAAAGGACACGGAGACGGGTCATTGCATTTCCTTCAGAAGAGAGGGAGGCGGGTACCTCAGAGTAGAGCATTCTGCGCCGTGGTGGCGATGTGCTCAAGTGGCACGACGAGCGACGGAACCGCTCGGTCGAATCAGGGCCTAAACTGCGATTTCGAACTACAAGGGAGTGAGTACAGAATGAGCCGTATCGAGACAGACAGCCTGGGCCCGGTCGAAGTTCCTGAGGACGCCTACTGGGGTGCGCAGACCCAGCGTTCGCTGATCAACTTCGCCATTGGCAAGGAACGCATGCCCATCGCGGTGCTGCATGCCCTGGCGCTGATCAAGAAGGCCGCGGCACGCGTCAACGACCGCAACGGCGACTTGCCGGCCGACATCGCCCGGCTGATCGAACAGGCCGCCGACGAAGTGCTGGGCGGCGAGCATGACGACCAGTTCCCGCTGGTGGTCTGGCAGACCGGCAGCGGCACCCAGAGCAACATGAACGTCAACGAAGTGATTGCCGGGCGGGCCAATGAACTGGCCGGCAAGGGCCGTGGCGGCAAGGCGCCCGTGCACCCCAACGACCACGTCAACCGCTCGCAGAGCTCCAACGACTGCTTCCCCACCGCCATGCACATCGCTGCGGCGCACGCGGTGCACGACAAGCTGCTGCCGGCCATCGCCGAGCTGTCCTCGGGGCTGGCCGAGCTGTCGGCACGCCACCACAAGCTGGTAAAGACCGGCCGCACGCACATGATGGACGCCACGCCGATCACCTTCGGCCAGGAGGTCTCGGCCTTCGTCGCGCAGCTCGACTACGCCCAGCGTGCCATCCGCGCCACCCTGCCGGCGGTGTGCGAACTGGCCCAGGGCGGCACTGCCGTGGGTACCGGGCTCAACGCCCCGCATGGTTTTGCCGAAGCCATCGCCGCCGAGCTGGCGGCGCTGTCCGGCCTGCCGTTCGTCACTGCGCCGAACAAGTTCGCTGCCCTCGCCGGCCACGAGCCGCTGACCAGCCTGGCCGGCGCCCTGAAGACCCTGGCCGTGGCCCTGATGAAAATCGCCAATGACCTGCGCCTGCTGGGTTCCGGCCCGCGCGCCGGGTTGGCCGAGGTACGCCTGCCGGCCAACGAGCCGGGCAGCTCGATCATGCCAGGCAAGGTCAACCCTACCCAGTGCGAGGCGCTGTCGATGCTGGCCTGTCAGGTGCTGGGCAACGACGCGGCGATCGGCTTTGCCGCCAGCCAGGGGCATTTGCAACTGAACGTGTTCAAGCCGGTGATCATCCACAACCTGCTGCAGTCGATCGAATTGCTGGCTGACGGCTGCCGCAACTTCCAGCAGCACTGCGTGGCGGGCATCGAGCCGGATGCCGAGCAGATGGCGGCACACCTGGAGCGGGGGTTGATGCTGGTGACGGCACTGAACCCGCATATTGGCTATGACAAGGCGGCAGAAATTGCCAAGAAGGCCTATGGCGAAGGCAAGACCTTGCGCGAGGCGGCACTGGAGTTGAAGTACCTGACCAATGAGCAGTTCGACCAGTGGGTGAGGCCGGAGAACATGCTGGCTCCGGGGGGCAAGGGCTGAGTCGTGCACTGCCTTTACCGGCCCTTTCGCGGGTGAACCCGCTCCCACAGGATTACCACAAGGCTGAATATTGTGGGATCCCTGTGGGAGCGGGTTCACCCGCGAAGAGGCCGGTACAGGCGATCATTGAGCCTGGGCCAACCGCGCCCTGCGGGCGCGCCACCCGGCCACCAGCGAAGGCCCCAGTGCCACCAGCGCCGAGCCCAGCACCACGGTCACCGCCCCCACATAGCCCAGGGCATTGATGTCCTCGGCGTGCACATAATCAGGCCAGACCAACGCCGCCAGTGCCACCGCGACAAAGGTCACCAGCGGGGTCAGCGCCAGCGTGGCACTCACCCGCGACGCCTCCCAGTGCGCCAGCGCCTCGGCGAACGCGCCATAGGCCACCAGGGTATTCAGGCAACAGGCCAGCAACAACCAGCCTTGCACCGGGGTCAGCTGCAACGCCTCCAACGGGTGGGCCCAGGGTGTCAGCAGCGCGGCGCAACTGAGGTAGATCACCATCATTACCTGCTGCGAATGCCACACCGTCAGCAACTGCTTCTGGCTGAGCGCATAGAACACCCAGACGCTGGTGGCCAGCAGGATGGTCAGCACGCCGGTGGTATAGGTGCCGAGCGAGGTCAGCAGCTCTTCCAGGCGCTGGTTGAAAAACAGCCCGAACCCCGCCAGCAGGATCAGCAGGCCCACGCCCTGCCCCAGGCTGAAGCGCTCGCGAAACACGAACACGCTGGCCACCAGCAACAGCACCGGGCCGATCTGCACGACCAGTTGCGCGGTGCCCGGGCTGAGCAGGTTCAGGCCAATCAGGTACAGCACGTAGTTGCCCATCAGGCCGAGCACGGCCACTAACACCAGGCCTTTGCCTTTGGGCGTCAGCTTGCTGAAGGAAGGCAGCCTGCGCTTGGCGGCCAGCCAGGCGAACAGCAGGCCGCCGGAGACCAGCAGGCGGTACCAGGTGACGGTGACCGGGTCGACCACTTGCAGCACCTGCTTGAGCTTGATCGGCAGGATGCCCCAGAGCAACGCCGTCAAAAGTGCCAGGAAAAGGCCATAGCCCCAGCGGCCGGTAATGGTGTGCATAAAATCCTCGATCGAGCCCGTGGTGGGGTGGTTGAATTCTACGGGCTTGGAGGGCGGGGACGGTGGTGGGTGCCGGGAAAAGAATTCATCAGGTCATTCTTCTGCGGCATGGCTTGGCAGTTGTGCTGCCTGTTCTGGCCTATTCGCGGGTAAACCCGCTCCCACAAGGATCACACAAGATTCAGCCCTGTGGTATTCCTGTGGGAGCGGGTTCACCCGCGAAGAGGCCGGCACAGGCAAACAGGAACTTCGATTATTTCTTGTCCCTGGCAAACGCCGCCTCAAGCGCCTGGTTGATGGTGCGCAACACCTTCACCCGCGCCCAGCGCTTGTCGTTGGCCTCCACCAGCGTCCACGGCGCAATTTCGGTGCTGGTGCGGTCGACCATGTCGCCCACCGCCTGGACATAGTCGTCCCACTTGTCGCGGTTGCGCCAGTCATCCTCGGTGATCTTGTAACGCTTGAACGGGATCTGCTCGCGCTCTTCGAAACGCTCCAGCTGGGTCTGCTGGTCGATCGCCAACCAGAACTTGACCAACACCGTGCCGGCATTCACCAGCTGTTCCTCGAAATCGTTGATCTCGCTGTAGGCACGCATCCAGTCGGCGGGGCTGCAGAAGCCTTCCACACGCTCCACCAGCACCCGGCCATACCAGGAACGGTCAAAGATGGTGAACTTGCCACGCGCCGGAATGTGCCGCCAGAACCGCCACAGGTATGGCTGCGCGCGTTCTTCTTCAGTGGGCGCGGCAATCGGCACGATGCGGTACTGGCGCGGGTCCAGCGCGGCGGCCACGCGGCGGATGGCACCGCCCTTGCCGGCAGCGTCGTTGCCTTCGAACACCGCCACCAGGGCATGCCGGCGCATGTGCTTGTGGCGCAGCAGGCCGGCCAGGCGGGCCTGCTCGGTGACCAGTTGCTCCTGGTAGTCGGACTTGTCCAGGCGCAGGGTCATGTCCAGCGCGCCGAGCAGGCTGCGCTGGTCGATGCTGCGGCCCAGCGGGGCGACGTTGCCCTGGTGCTTGCCTTTGGGGTTGTTGTCCAGTGCCGCCTGCAGGCTTTCCAGCAGGATGCGCCCTACCGCCAGGCTGCGGTAGTTCGGGTCGACGCCCTCGATGACATGCCACGGCGCGTAGTCGCGGCTGGTGCGGCGCAGCACGCGCTCACCAAAGCGCACGAAACGGTCGTAGGTTTCCGACTGCTGCCAGTCCAGCGGGCTGATCTTCCAGCTGTGCAGCGGGTCGTCCTTGAGCGATTTCAGCCGCGCCTTCATCTGCTTCTTGGACAGGTGGAACCAGAACTTGATGATCAGCGCACCTTCGTCGCACAGCATCTCTTCCAGGCGTTCGGCGCCGGTGATGGCCTGGTCGAGCACGGCATCCTTGAACACCCCGTGCACCCGCCCCTGCAGCATCTGGCTGTACCAGTTGCCGAAGAACACGCCCATCCGCCCCTTGGGTGGCAGGGCCCGCCAGTAACGCCAGGCCGGCGGGCGGGCCAGCTCTTCGTCGGTCTGCTGGTCGAAGGTGAGCACATCGATCATGCGCGGGTCCATCCATTCGTTCAGCAGTTTGACCGTCTCGCCCTTGCCGGCGCCTTCGATACCGTTGATCAGCACGATCACCGGGAAGCGCGCCTGCTGCTTGAGTTCGTACTGGGCTTCGAGCAGGGCCTCGCGCAAAGCGGGTACCTCGGCGTCGTAAGCCTCCTTGTCGATGCTGTGGCCGATTTCTGCGGATTCGAACATGCACTGGCTCCTTCAATGGATAAGCAAGACTAGCGGATTTGAAGGCTTGTGCAGTACCTGTGGGAGCGGGCGTGCCGGCGATAGGGCCGGCACAGCCAGCGCAAAATCCTCAGATGGCATAAAATCCGCCCATCCGCTGCAACCGAGCCAACCATGTCCACCCTCCTCCAGCACGCCCAGATCGACTGGGACGACCAGGGCCGCCCCCATTCGCGGCAATACGACGACGTCTATTTCGCAGTCAACGAAGGCATCGAAGAAACCAGGCACGTGTTTCTCGGGCAAACCCGTCTGGCCGAACGCTTTGCCAACCTCGCCCCGCACGCCTGCGTGGTGATCGGCGAAACCGGGTTCGGCACCGGCATGAATTTCTACTGCGCCTGGCAACTGTTCGAGCAGCACGCCCATGCCGAGGCCCGCCTGCATTTCGTCAGCGTCGAAAAATACCCCCTCGGTCGCGACGACCTGGCCCGTGCCATACGCCTGTGGCCGGAACTGGCGGCCTACAGCCAGCCCCTGCTGGAGCAGTACGTGGCGGTGCACCCTGGCTTCCAGCAGTTCACCTTCGACAACGGCCGGGTCACCCTCACCCTGCTGATAGGCGACGTCCTGGAGCAGCTGCCGCAACTCGATGCGCAGATCGATGTGTGGTTCCTCGACGGCTTCGCGCCGGCCAAGAACCCCGACATGTGGACCCCAGAGCTGTTCGCGCAACTGGCACGGCTGTCACACCCGGGCACGGTGCTAGGCACCTTCACCACCACCGGCTGGGTACGCCGCAGCCTGGTCGATGCCGGCTTCGCCATGAAGAAGGTGCCGGGCATCGGCAAGAAATGGGAAGTGATGAGCGGCGCCTATGTCGGCCCTGTGCCCAGCCCCGGTGCGCCATGGTATGCGCGCCCGGCTGCCGTTGCAGGGCCGCGTGAAGCGCTGGTGATAGGCGCCGGGCTCGCCGGCAGCACCACTGCCGCCAGCCTGGCACGGCGTGGCTGGCAGGTTACCGTGCTGGAACGCCACGACACGCCGGCTCGGGAAGCTTCGGGTAACCCGCAAGGGGTGCTGTACCTCAAGTTGTCCGCCCATGGCACGGCGTTGTCGCAGATGATCCTGGCCGGTTTCGGTTACACCCGGCGCCAGCTGCAGCGCCTGCAACGTGGCCACGACTGGGATGCCTGCGGCGTGCTGCAACTGGCCTTCGACAGCAAGGAAGCCGAACGCCAGTGCAAACTGGCTGGGGCCTTCGAACATGGCCTGCTGCACTCGCTGGAACGTGCAGAAGCCGAAGCCATCGCAGGTGTGGCCTTGCCGGCTGGCGGGCTGTTCTATCCCGAAGGTGGCTGGGTGCACCCGCCGGCGCTGTGCCAGCAGCAGTTGCAGCACCCGGGTATTCGCCTGCTGACGCACCAGGAGGTGCTCGAGCTGCGCAAGGTCGACGGGCAGTGGCAAGCCTGGGCTGGCGAACACCTGCTGGCCAGCGCGCCGGTGGTGGTGCTGGCCGGTGCCGCCGACGTACTGCGCTTCGAACCATGCACGCAGCTGCCGCTCAAGCGCATCCTCGGGCAGATCACCCGCCTGCCGGCCACCCCCAGCAGCCGCGCGCTGCGCACCGTGGTGTGTGCGGAAGGCTATGTAGCGCCGCCGCGCGGGGATGAACACACCTTGGGCGCGAGCTTCGACTTCCACAGCACAGACCTGGCGCCGACGGTAGCCGAGCACCAGGGCAACCTGGCATTGCTGGACGAGATTTCGGTCGATCTGGCCCAGCGCCTGGGCACCACCGAACTGGACCCCGGGCAATTGCAGGGGCGTGCAGCGTTCCGTTGCACCAGCCCGGATTACCTGCCGATCGTTGGGCCGGTGGCGGATGCGCAGGCGTTCGCCCAGGCCTATGCAGTACTGGGCCGGGATGCGCGGCAGGTGCCGGATGTGGCCTGCCCGTGGCTGGATGGGTTGTATGTGAACAGCGGGCACGGCTCGCGCGGGTTGATCACGGCGCCGTTGAGCGGCGAACTGGTGGCGGCGTGGGTGTGCGGGGAACCGCTGCCGTTGCCACGGGCGGTGGCGGAGGCGTGCCACCCGAATCGGTTTGCCTTGCGCAGGTTGATTCGCGGGAAATAGGAGATTGGGGCCGCTGTGCGAGCCCGCGAAGGGCTGCGCAGCAGCCCCATATAACAGATCGATCTAAAACTCTCGCAAACCACATGGGTCAGTTCCTTAAGGTGCCCTAATCCGGGGCACCCCCTCCCCAACGGAAAAACCGGTAAGGACCTATGTGCGGATTAGCAGGAGAGTTGCGTTTTACACCTATCGACCAAGCCCCTCGCCCAGCCGACCTGGCTGCGGTAGAGCGCATAACCCACCACCTGGCGCCCCGCGGCCCGGATGCCTGGGGCTTCCATAGCCAAGGCCCCATCGCCCTCGGCCACCGGCGCCTGAAAATCATGGACCTGTCCGACGGCTCTGCCCAGCCGATGGTGGACAACACCCTGGGCCTGTCGCTGGCCTTCAACGGCGCCATCTACAACTTCCCCGAACTGCGCCAGGAGCTGCAGGCCCTGGGCTACAGCTTCTGGTCCGACGGCGACACCGAGGTGTTGCTGAAGGGCTACCACGCCTGGGGCGCGGCCCTGCTGCCCAAGCTCAATGGCATGTTCGCCCTGGCCATCTGGGAACGCGACAACCAGCGCCTGTTCCTCGCCCGCGACCGCCTGGGCGTAAAGCCCTTGTACCTGTCGCGCAACGGCGAGCGCCTGCGCTTCGCCTCGACCCTGCCAGCGCTGCTCAAGGGGGGTGACATCGACCCGATGCTCGACCCGGTGGCACTCAACCACTACCTGAATTTCCACGCCGTGGTGCCGGCGCCACGCACCCTGCTGGCCAACGTGCAAAAGCTGGAACCCGGTACCTGGATGCGCATCGATCGTCATGGCGAAGTGGAACGCCAGACCTGGTGGCAGCTGCACTACGGCGCCAACCCCGATGAACGTGAGCTGGACCTGGAAGGCTGGACCACCCGGGTGCTCGACGCCACCCGCGACGCCGTGGCCATTCGCCAACGGGCAGCGGTGGACGTAGGTGTACTGCTGTCTGGCGGGGTCGATTCCAGCCTGCTGGTCGGCCTGCTGCGCGAAGTGGGCGTGGATGACCTGTCGACCTTCTCCATCGGTTTCGAGGATGCCGGTGGCGAACGCGGCGACGAGTTCCAGTACTCCGACCTGATCGCCAAGCACTACGGCACCCGTCACCACCAGCTGCGCATTGCCGAGCACGAAATCATCGACCAGTTGCCAGCCGCCTTCCGCGCCATGAGCGAACCCATGGTCAGCCATGACTGCATCGCCTTCTACCTGCTGTCGCGGGAAGTGGCCAGGCACTGCAAGGGGGTGCAAAGCGGCCAGGGCGCCGACGAACTGTTCGCCGGCTACCACTGGTACCCGCAGGTGGACGGCGCAGAGGATGCCTTTGCCGCCTACCGCGAAGCCTTCTTCGATCGCAGCCACGCCGAGTACCGCGACACCGTGCAGGCACCCTGGCTGCTGGAAAGCGACGCAGCGGGCGACTTTGTCCGTGAACACTTCGCCCGCCCTGGCGCCCCCGATGCGGTAGACAAGGCGCTGCGCCTGGACAGCACGGTGATGCTGGTCGACGACCCGGTCAAACGGGTCGACAACATGACCATGGCCTGGGGCCTGGAGGCGCGCACGCCATTCCTCGACTACCGGCTGGTGGAGCTTTCGGCACGCATTCCGGCACGCTTCAAGCTGCCCGACGGCGGCAAGCAGGTGCTCAAGCAGGCGGCGCGGCGGGTGATCCCGCACGAGGTGATCGACCGCAAGAAGGGCTACTTCCCGGTGCCGGGCCTGAAGCATCTGGAAGGCGCCACCCTCGGCTGGGTACGTGAACTGCTGACCGACCCCAGCCAGGACCGCGGGCTGTTCAACCCGGCCATGCTCGACCGCCTGCTGAGCAACCCGCACGGCCAGCTGACACCGCTACGCGGCTCCAAGCTGTGGCAGCTGGCGGCGTTGAACCTGTGGCTGAGCGAACAAGGAATCTGACCGATGAAAGCCCATGAAATCGCTTACGGTCAGCGCCTGTTGCGCGGCCAGGCGCCGTCCTACGAGCGCCTGCAGGCGCGCCTGGCCGGCGACGGCAGCCAGCCCCACGACCAGCCGCGCGCCGTACATTGCGGCTGGGGCCGGCTGCTGATCGGCCACACCTACCCCAACCCGGCCGACCTGGCCGCCGACCTACTGGAAGAACGCCCCGGCGAGCGCGATATCGCCCTGTATGTGGCCGCGCCGCAGCAGCTGCTGGCCCAGGCCCCGCAGCAACTGTTCCTCGACCCGTCCGACACCCTGCGCCTGTGGTTCACCGACTACCGCCCGGCGCAGCGGGTGTTCCGCGGCTTTCGTGTGCGCCGGGCGCAGAACCCGGGCGACTGGCAGGCGATAAACACCCTGTACCAGGCGCGCGGCATGTTGCCGGTCGACGCCGAGCTGCTTACGCCTCTGCACCTGGGCGGCCCGGCGTACTGGCTGGCCGAGGACGAAGACAGCGGCGCGGTGATCGGCAGCGTCATGGGCCTGAACCACGCCAAGGCGTTCGACGACCCCGAGCACGGCAGCAGCCTCTGGTGCCTGGCGGTAGACCCGCACTGCACCCGCCCTGGCGTGGGCGAGGTGCTGGTGCGCCATCTGATCGAACACTTCATGAGCCGCGGCCTGGCCTACCTGGACCTGTCGGTGCTGCACGACAACCGCCAGGCCAAGCGCCTTTACCAGAAGCTGGGTTTTCGCAACCTGCCGACCTTCGCGGTCAAGCGCAAGAACGGCATCAACGAACAGCTGTTTCTGGGGCCGGGGCCTCAAGCCGACCTCAACCCCTACGCACGCATCATCGTCGACGAAGCGCTGCGTCGAGGCATTGAGGTACAAGTGGACGATGCCGCTGGCGGCCTGTTCACCCTCAGCCTGGGCGGGCGCCGCATTCGCTGCCGTGAGTCGCTCAGCGACCTGACCAGCGCCGTGACCATGACCCTGTGCCAGGACAAGCGCCTTACCCAACATGCCTTGCACAATGCCGGGCTGCAGGTGCCGGCGCAGCAGCTGGCCGGCAATGCCGACGACAACCTGGCGTTTCTCGAAGAGCATGGCGCGGTGGTGGTCAAGCCGGTCGATGGCGAGCAAGGCCAGGGCGTGGCGGTGAACCTCACCTGCATCGACGACATCACCCAAGCCGTGGCGCATGCCCGCCAGTTCGACAGCCGCGTGTTGCTGGAAAGCTTCCATGCCGGGCATGACCTGCGCATCGTGGTGATCGGCTATGAAGTGGTGGCGGCAGCCATCCGCCACCCAGCGCAAGTGCTGGGCGATGGCAAGCACAGCATCCGCGAGCTGATCGATGCCCAGAGCCGCCGGCGCCAGGCCGCAACCGGTGGCGAAAGCCGCATTCCACTGGACGACGAAACCGAGCGCACCCTGCGCGCGGCGGGCTTTGGCTACGACGACGTGTTGCCCGCCGGCCAGCGCCTGGCCGTGCGACGCACCGCCAACCTGCACACCGGCGGCACCTTGGAAGACGTGACCGAACGCCTGCACCCGGTGCTGGCCGACGCCGCCGTGCGCGCTGCACGGGCGCTGGAGATCCCGGTGGTGGGGCTGGACTTCATGGTGCGTGATGCCGGGCAACCGGAGTACGTGATCATCGAGGCCAACGAGCGTGCCGGCTTGGCCAACCATGAACCGCAACCGACCGCCGAGCGTTTTATCGATCTGCTGTTTCCGCATAGCCGGCCTTTGCCGTAACCGCTGCTGGCCTCTTCGCGGGTAAACCCGCTCCCACAGGTACGGTGCTGCACTCGGGCTCTGTGGGGGCCCTGTGGGAGCGGGTTTACCCGCGAAGAGGCCGGCACAGGAGTAAGGAGTCCCCAACCATGTCCGACCGACATCCCGAACCTGATCTCGACTACCTCAAGCGCGTGCTGCTGGAGATGCTCGCCATCCCCAGCCCCACCGGTTTCACCGACACCATCGTGCGCTACGTGGCCGAGCGCCTGGACGAACTGGGCATCCCTTTCGAGCTGACCCGCCGCGGCACCATCCGCGCTACCCTCAAGGGCCGGCAAACCTCACCCGACCGCGCCGTGTCCGCTCACCTGGACACCATCGGCGCCAGCGTGCGCCAGTTGCAGGACAACGGCCGCCTGGCCCTGGCGCCGGTCGGTTGCTGGTCCAGCCGCTTCGCCGAAGGCAGCCGGGTCAGCGTATTCACCGACACCGGCGTATACCGGGGCAGCGTGCTGCCGCTGATGGCCAGCGGGCATGCCTTCAACACCGCCATCGACCAGATGCCGGTCAGCTGGGAGCACGTTGAGGTACGCCTGGACGCCTACTGCGCCACCCGCGCCGACTGCGAGGCGCTGGGTGTAAGCATCGGTGATTTCGTTGCCTTCGACCCGCTGCCCGAATTCACCGAAAGCGGCCACATCAGCGCCCGCCACCTGGACGACAAGGCCGGCGTGGCAGCGCTGCTGGCGGCGCTGAAAGCCGTGGTGGAAAGCGGCCGCCAACCGTTGATCGACTGCCACCCGCTGTTCACCATCACCGAAGAGACCGGCTCGGGAGCGGCTGGCGCCCTGCCCTGGGACGTCAGCGAGTTCGTCGGCATCGACATCGCCCCGGTGGCGCCTGGGCAGGCCTCCAGCGAACATGCAGTGAGCGTGGCCATGCAGGACTCGTCGGGGCCTTACGACTACCACCTGTCCCGGCACCTGCTGAAACTGGCCGGCGACCACGACCTGCCGGTGCGGCGCGATCTGTTCCGCTACTACTTCAGCGATGCCCATTCGGCAGTGACGGCGGGGCACGATATTCGTACCGCGCTGGTAGCCTTTGGTTGCGATGCCACCCATGGCTACGAGCGAACACACATAGACAGCCTGGCGGCGTTGAGCCGCTTGTTGTCGGCGTACCTGCTGAGCCCGCCGGTGTTTGCCAGTGATTCGCAGCCGGCCAATGCGTCGTTGGAGCGCTTCAGCCACCAGCTGGAACATGATGCACAGATGGAGAGCGATACGCGGGTGCCGGCGGTGGATAGCCTGGTTGGCAACAAGGCTTGAGGCCATGGGGGCTGTGTTGCAGCCCCAAAATCCCGAATGTTTCGCGTAGCATGCCCCCACCAACACCCTAGGCAACGCCACCATGCTGATCCCCTACGACCAACTGCAAGCCGAAACCCTGACCCGCCTGATCGAGGACTTCGTCACCCGCGACGGTACCGACAACGGCGACGACACCCCGCTGGAAACCCGAGTGCTGCGGGTGCGCCAGGCATTGGCCAAGGGCCAGGCGTTCATCCTGTTCGACCCGGAAAGCCAGCAGTGCCAGTTGCTGGCCAAGCATGATGTGCCCCGCGAGCTGCTCGACTAACAGGTCTGACCTCTTCGCGGGCTCGCCCGCTCCCACAGGCATTTCACAAGTCTTGAGGGCGGTGCAGTACCTGTGGGAGCGGGCGTGCCCGCGAAGAGGCCGGCACAGGCAACATCAAACCCTGCGGGCTTTGGCCTGCTGCCCTTCCTTGATGCGCTTGTACACCTCGGCCCGATGCACCGGTACCTGCCGCGGTGCATCCACGCCAAAACGCACCATCCCGTCCCGCGTTTCCACGACCATGATCCGAATGTCATCACCAATCACGATGATCTCTCCCACTTCGCGCCCTATTACCAGCATGCTCCGTTCCTCCAGCGAAAGGGAAAACCGGAGCCTGCCTTGACGGCATAGGGCTACTCAATAGTTCTGCCGTGATTCAGAAGCACCCTACATCTGCCGGTAACTTTCCTTACAGACGAATCATCGCGACCGAGCCTTGGCCCGCATTTTCACCGCCATCTCAGCCATCTCGTCATACAGCCGCTCAGGTGCATGACGCTTCAGTTGCCAGGCCTGGCGCCCGGCCTCATGGGGCAGGATCAGGAACTCACCAGCGGCAACCTGCCGGTGGATGTATTCGGCGATGTCCGCCGCATTGATCGGCGAGCCTTCAAGCAGCTTGCCGACCTGGGCTTTCATCGCCGGGTTCGGCCCGCGGAACGAGTCCAGCAGGTTGGTCTGGAAAAAAGACGGGCACACCACGTGCACCGCCACTTCCAGTTCGCGTAGCTCGACCAGCAGGCTTTCCGACAGGGCCAGTACGCCGGCCTTGGCCACGTTGTAGTTGCTCATGCCCGGGCCCTGCATCAGCGCAGCCATCGAGGCGATGTTGATGATCCGCCCCTTGCTGCGCTCCAGCAGCGGCAGAAAGGCCTTGCAGCCCTTGACCACGCCCATCAGGTTTACCGCGATCTGCCAGTCCCAGTCCTCCAGCGACAGTTCGGCGAAGAACCCGCCCGAAGCAACGCCGGCGTTGTTGACGATCACATCGATACCACCGAACTGCTCGCTGCAGGCCTGGGCCAGGGCGGTGAGCTGGCTGTAGTCGCGCACGTCGCAACGCTGGGCAAAGCCATCGCCACCGGCTGCGCGGGCCAGCTCCAGGGTTTCGCGCAGGCCGGCTTCGTTGACATCGGCCAGCGCCAGGCGCCAGCCCTCGCGCGCCCAGCGCAGGGCGATCTCGCGACCGAGGCCGGACCCGGCGCCGGTGATCATGATGCGGTTTTGCATGGTGGCTGGCCTTGTTCTGATGGGTTGTGCAACCAGTCTAATCAAGGCCTGGGGGGCAGGCAGGGTTCATCAAGGTAGTGAATGGAGGGGCATGATTGTGTGGTCAGTACCGGCCTCTTCGCGGGTAAACCCGCTCCCACAGGATCACCACAAGCCTGAGGGTTGCGCTGTCCCTGTGGGAGCGGGTTTACCCGCGAAGAGGCCGGTACTGGCAACCATTCAAATGGAATCTTTGACACTCACCACCAGTCCTTATTTACAAGAGGCCAGCAGTCCGAGGCCCTTGACCCTCAACCACGCAAGGACTCCGTCATGAGCACGATTCTCATCATCATCCTGATCCTTCTGCTGATTGGTGGCTTACCGGTCTTCCCGCACTCGCGCAGCTGGGGCTATGGCCCGTCTGGCATCATCGGCATCGTGCTGGTAGTTCTGCTGGTTTTGTTGCTACTAGGCATGATCTAGCAGCGAAAACACAAAAAAACCGCGCCGAGGCGCGGTTTTTTCATTGCCGGAAGGATCAGTGCGAAACAGCACCCGAAGCGCCCAGGCCAGTCTGCGAACGCACGAACTGCGGGAAGAACAGCGCACGTTCGTCTTCGGCAGCCTTGGACTTGTCGGTGACCGAGAAGAACCAGATACCGACGAAGGCGATCAGCATCGAGAACAGCGCCGGGTACTCGTACGGGTAGATCGGCTTCTCGTGGCCGAGGATCTGTACCCAGATGGTCGGGCCGAGGATCATCAGCGTCACCGCGCTCACCAGGCCCAGCCAGCCGCCGATCATGGCGCCGCGGGTGGTCAGCTTTTTCCAGTACATCGAGAGCAGCAGTACCGGGAAGTTGCAGCTGGCCGCGATGGAGAACGCCAGGCCGACCATGAAGGCGATGTTCTGCTTCTCGAACAGGATACCCAGGCCGATCGCCAGTACGCCCAGGGCGACGGTGGTGATCTTCGACACGCGGATCTCGTCCTTGTCGTTGGCCTTGCCCTTGCGCCATACACTGGCGTACAGGTCATGGGACACCGCTGAGGCACCGGCCAGGGTCAGGCCGGCGACCACCGCCAGGATGGTGGCGAAGGCAACAGCCGAGATGAAGCCGAGGAACACGCTGCCACCCACGGCGTTGGCCAGGTGCACCGCTGCCATGTTGTTGCCACCCAGCAGGGCGCCAGCGGCGTCCTTGAAGTCCGGGTTGGTGCTGACCAGCAGGATGGCGCCAAAGCCGATAATGAAGGTGAGGATGTAGAAGTAGCCGATGAAGCCGGTGGCGTACAGCACGCTCTTGCGCGCTTCCTTGGCGTCACTGACGGTGAAGAAGCGCATCAGGATGTGCGGCAGGCCGGCGGTACCGAACATCAACGCCAGGCCCAGCGAGAATGCCGAGATCGGGTCCTTGACCAGGCCGCCCGGGCTCATGATCGCCTCGCCCTTGGCGTGCACCTTGATTGCCTCGGAGAACAGGGTATTGAAGTCGAAGCCTACGTGTTTCATCACCATCAGCGCCATGAAGCTGGCACCGGACAGCAGCAACACGGCCTTGATGATCTGTACCCAGGTAGTGGCCAGCATGCCGCCGAACAGTACATACAGGCACATCAGGATACCCACCAGGATCACCGCCACGTGGTAGTCCAGGCCGAACAGCAGCTCGATCAGCTTGCCGGCACCGACCATCTGCGCGATCAGGTAGAACGCCACCACCACCAGCGAACCGGAGGCCGACAGGGTGCGGATCTCCTTCTGCCCAAGGCGGTACGAGGCCACGTCGGCGAAGGTGTACTTGCCCAGGTTGCGCAGGCGTTCGGCGATCAGGAAGAGGATGATCGGCCAGCCGACCAGGAAGCCGATCGAATAGATCAAGCCATCGTAGCCAGAGGTGAATACAAGTGCGGAAATACCCAGGAACGAGGCGGCCGACATGTAGTCACCAGCAATCGCCAGGCCGTTCTGGAAGCCGGTGATCTTGCCCCCGGCGGCGTAGTAGTCCGACGCCGACTTGTTGCGCTTGGAGGCCCAGTAGGTGATACCGAGGGTGAAGGCGACGAAGGCCACGAACATGGCGATCGCGGAGACGTTCAGCGGTTGCTTCTGCACCTCGCCGGTCAGGGCATCGGCGGCCCACACGGCGGGTGCGAAGGCTCCGCAGGCCAATACGGCCAGGGCTTTGGCGTGGCGAATCATTGTTGCGCCTCCTTCAGGATGGCCTTGTTCAGCTCATCGAATTCGCCGTTGGCGCGGCGTACGTAGATGGCGGTCAGGACGAATGCCGAGACGATCAGGCCGACGCCCAGGGGGATGCCCCAGGTAATCGACGACTCAGGGCTGAGCTTGGTGCCCAGAATCTGAGGACCGTAGGCGATCAGGAGGATGAAGGCGCAGTACAGGCCGAGCATGATCGCCGAGAGAATCCAGGCGAACCGTTCGCGTTTGGTGACCAGCTCCTTGAAGCGGGGGCTGTTTTGTATCGAGAGGTAAATGCTGTCGTTCATTGTTTTTGTCCTAGCAGCACAGATAGGGGTGGAACCCACGACCCTTACTTTATGCGGCTATCGGACGCCAACCAGACGACCTTAGTCTTAGATGCAACGGTGTTTTACCGGTTGCGTAACAAAGTGATGGCCCATTCGCGGGTAAACCCGCTCCCACAGGGGTATCACCAGCCCGGAAGGCAGTGATATCCCTGTGGGAGCGGGTTCACCCGCGAAGCAGCAAAACTGGCCCTGACAGGTTGTTACTTGCCAGTCCACTCCTTCACGCGGTCAGGATGCTTGGCCACCCAGTCCTTGGCCGCCGCTTCAGGCTTGGCGCCTTCCTGGATAGCCAGCATCACTTCGCCGATCTCGTCCTTCGACTGCCAGTTGAACTTCTTCAGGAACTCCGCCACTTCCGGGGCCTTGGTGGCCAGTTCCTTGCTGCCGATGCTGTTCACGGTTTCCGCGGCGCCATACACGCCTTTCGGGTCTTCGAGGAACTTCAGCTTCCACTTGGCGAACATCCAGTGCGGTACCCAGCCGGTCACCGCAATCGACTGCTGCTTGGCATAGGCACGGCCCAGTTCTGCTGTCATCGCCGCGCCGGAACTGGCCTGCAGCTTGTAACCGGTCAGGTCGTAGTCCTTGATTGCCTGGTCGGTCTTGAGCATTACGCCGGAGCCGGCGTCGATGCCGACGATCTTCTGCTTGAAGGTGTCATCGGTCTTGAGGTCGGCGATGCTCACCGCCTTGACGTACTCAGGGACGATCAGGCCAATCTTGGCGTCCTTGAAGTTCGGGCCGTAGTCGACCACGTTGTCCTTGTTCTTGGCCCAGTACTCGCCATGGGTTACCGGCAACCAGGCCGACAACATGGCATCGAGCTTGCCGGTGGCTACGCCCTGCCACATGATCCCGGTGGCCACGGCCTGCAACTTCACGTCGTAGCCGAGCTTCTGCTTGATCACTTCGGCAGCCACGTTGGTGGTCGCCACGCTGTCAGCCCAACCATCCACGTAACCAATGCTGACTTCTTTGGCCATTGCCTGTGCCGCACTCATGGCCAGTACCATGGCGGTGCCCACACCCAGGAAACGTCGCATTTTTGTATTAGCAGCCATCAAAGCATCCCCTCGTCAGGTCTCGGAATTTGCATCATCGTCCTGCAACAATAGTCGACCTGCTCCAGCTACGACCTATATCCGCCCCATATGCGACAGCACTATGCCATTAGCGCCATCGGCCTATGCCGCCCTGCGCGATCCTTGCATGCCAAAAGTTTGGCGCCGGGCTACTATCTACCCTTTTGCGCCTGACGATGGACCGCCCGATGCCCAGTTCTACCCGCCTGCTGCTGCCGTTGTACCTGCTTGCCTGCCTGCTCGCCCTGCTCGGGCTCGGAGGGCTCTGGTACGGGCTTGGCAAGCCGGTGCAACTGCCGGATGCGGCCAGCCCGACGCACAAGCTGCAATGCGCCTCGTATACCCCGTTCGACAAGGACCAGTCGCCCTACGACCAGCCGTTGCGCCTGCGCCCGGCCCGCATGGATGCCGACCTGGCGTTGCTGGCCGAGCGTTTCCAGTGCATCCGCACCTATTCCCAGACCGGTCTTGAAGCAATCCCGGCGCTGGCACGCAAGCATGGCCTGAAGGTGATGCTGGGTGCCTGGGTCAACGCCCACCCGGCCGACACCGAGAAAGAAATCGAGCTACTGATCGCCGCCGCCAATGCCAACCCCGACGTGGTCAGCGCGGTGATCGTCGGCAACGAGACGCTGCTACGCAAGGAGGTGACCGGCGCACACCTGGCCACGCTGATCGCCCGGGTGAAAAGCCAGGTCAAGGTGCCGGTAACCTACGCCGATGTGTGGGAATTCTGGTTGCAGCACCCGCAGGTAGCGCCTGCGGTGGACTTCCTGACTATCCACTTGCTGCCTTACTGGGAAGACGACCCGCGGGGCATCGACGAAGCCCTGGCCCACGTCGCCGATGTGCGCCGGGTGTTCGGCACGCGCTTCGCGCCGAAGGACATTCTGATCGGTGAAACCGGCTGGCCCAGCGAAGGCCGCCAGCGCGAAACCGCACAGCCCAGCCGGGTCAACGAGGCGCGTTTCATTCGCGGGTTCGTGGCCATGGCCGAAAGCAACGGCTGGCACTACAACCTGATCGAGGCGTTCGACCAGCCATGGAAGCGCGCCAATGAGGGGGCGGTTGGTGGTTACTGGGGGCTTTACGATGCCGACCGGCAGGACAAGGGCATACTCGAAGGGCCGGTGAGCAACCTGCCTTACTGGCCGCAGTGGTTGCTGGCCAGTGCCGTGCTGATGGTGCTGATGCTGATGCTTGCCGGGCGCCCTGCCACCCCGACGGCAGCCATGCTGCTGCCGTTGCTGGCAGCGTTTGGGGCAGGCTGCCTGGGGCTTTGGGGCGAGCTGATGCGCACCCATGCGCGCTTTGCCGGGGAGTGGCTGTGGGCGGTGCTGCTGGCAGGGCTGAACCTGTTGGTGCTGGCCCATGCCGTGCTGGCCCTGGCACGGCGCGCGGGCTGGCGCGAGCGCCTGTATGCCTGGTTGCAGGCGCGGGCCGGCTGGCTGTTGCTGGCGGCGGGTTTTGCCGCGGCGGTGAGCATGCTGGCGATGGTGTTCGACCCACGCTACCGCAGCTTCCCCAGCGCAGCGTTGGCGTTGCCGGCGCTGGTGTTTGCAGTGTGGCCGGTGCGGGCGCGGCGTGCAGAGGCAGCGTTACTGGCGTTCATCGTCGGTGCCGGGGTGGCGCCGCAGTTGTTTGTGGAAGGGTTGGAGAACCAACAGGCCTGGGGGTGGGCCGGGGTGAGTGTGCTGATGACCGCGGCTTTGTGGCGGAGCTTGCGGCTGCGCCCGGCCTGATATCCTTGGGACCGCTTCGCGCTCCATCGCAGGCAAGCCAGCTCCCACAGGAGTTATGCTGCCTATGAAATCGGCGCGGTCCCTGTGGGAGCTGGCTTGCCTGCGATGGGCCGCAAAGCGGCCCCTTTCAGCCTTGATCCGGCAACCTGACCAACCGCAACCCAGCCAGCACCAGCGCGAACACGGCAATGCTGGCGGTATACAGCACCAGTGCCGGCACCGCGAACACCAACGCCACCACCGCCAGCCACCAGCCGCCACGGCCGGCAACGACCTGCGCCAGCAGCGCCAGCCCCAGCCCGATCCAGGCCATCACCTGATGATGAATGCCCAACCCCAACAAAGACCGCACCTCACACTGCCAGTACGCCGCCGGCGCCGTGCACAGCCCCACCCACTGCCCGTCCTCCATCAGCCCATAGCGCACGCCATAACTGGCAGCAAGCCAGAGCCCCAGAAACAGCACAAGCAGCGCAGCCGGCAGCGAACGAGACATCCAGCTCTCCAATAGCGGTAATCGAAAGCATCCATGATCGCTTATGCCCAGTTGTAAGGCAAAATCACATCCCTGCAGCTATGTTGCAGATAACAAGCACACCAAAGACCACCGCACCTGGCAACTTTGCCCGGCCCGTTGTGGTCCTAGCCTGCACACTGCTCGACCTTGCGTTCTTTTGGGGGATTACATGCTTCGATCTTTGCGCCTCGCTGCCTTGCTCGGTGGCCTGCTCATGGCTGTGGCCGCTTCGGCGCGGGATATCGACGCCGCGAGCTATGGTTTTCCCTTGACCAACCCGTTCGAGGCAACCATCGCCACCACGCCACCGGACCAGCGCCCCACCCTGCCCGAAGATGATGAAATCAACCAGTCCGACTATAGCCTCAACCTGCGCCCGGACCGTGAATTCACTCTGCCGGACAATTTCTGGGCGGTGAAAAAGCTCAAGTACCGCCTGGCCCGCCAGGACCGCGAGGCGCCGCTGATTTTCATCATCGCCGGCACCGGTGCGCCCTACACCAGCAGCATCAACGAATACCTGAAGAAGCTGTTCTACCAGGCCGGCTTCCACGTGGTGCAGCTGTCGTCGCCAACCAGTTACGACTTCATGAGCGCCGCCTCGCGCTTCGCCACCCCAGGCGTCAGCCAGGAGGATGCCGAAGACATGTACCGGGTGATGCAGGCCGTGCGTGCCCAGCACCCGCGCCTGCCGATCAGCGAGTTTTACCTCACCGGCTACAGCCTGGGCGCACTCGACGCTGCCTTTGTCAGCCACCTGGACGAAACCCGCCGCAGCTTCAACTTCAAGCGCGTACTGCTGCTGAACCCGCCGGTCAACCTGTACACCTCGATCAACAACCTGGACAAGCTGGTGCAGACCCAGGTCAAGGGCATCGACCGCAGCACCACCTTCTACGAGCTGATGTTGGCCAAGCTGACCCGCTACTTCCAGGAAAAGGGCTACATCGACCTCAATGAGGCCTTGCTGTACGACTTCCAGCAGTCGCGCCAGCACCTGTCCAACGAGCAGATGGCCATGCTGATCGGCACCTCGTTCCGCTTCTCGGCGGCCGATATTGCCTTCACCTCCGACCTGATCAACCGCCGCGGCCTGATCATTCCGCCGAAGTTCCCGATCACCGAGGGCAGCAGCCTCACGCCATTCTTCAAGCGTGCCCTGCAGTGCGACTTCGACTGCTACATGACCGAGCAGGTCATCCCCATGTGGCGCGCCCGTACCGACGGCAACAGCATCCTGCAACTGGTCAACCAGGTCAGCCTGTATGCACTTGAAGACTACCTGAGCAGCAGCGACAAGATCGCCGTGATGCACAACGCCGACGACGTCATCCTCGGCCCTGGTGACATTGGCTTCCTGCGCAAGGTGTTCGGTGAGCGTCTGACCCTTTACCCCCATGGCGGCCATTGCGGCAACCTCAATTACCGCGTCAACAGTGACGCCATGCTGGAGTTCTTCCGTGGTTAACAAACTCCTCTTCGCCACTGCCCTGTTCGCCGCCGGCCACGCCCTGGCTGCCGAAACCGCCCCCCGCGCCAGCGTGGTCGAGGCCGACCCGCAAGTCACCGAAGCGCCACTGGCGCCGGAGACCGATGGTTTCCTCGACCCGCTGCGTGAGCTGAAATTCAACCCGGGGCTGGACCAGCGCGAGTTCGAGCGCTCCACCCTGCAAGCGCTGAACGTGTACGACCCGCTGGAGTCGATCAACCGGCGCGTCTATCACTTCAACTACCGTCTGGACCAATGGGTGCTGCTGCCGATGGTAAGCGGCTACCAGTACGTCACCCCGCGCTTCGTGCGCACCGGGGTGACCAACTTCTTCAACAACCTGGGCGACGTGCCGAACCTGTTCAACAGCGTGTTGCAGCTCAAGGCCAAGCGCTCGGCCGAGATCACCGCGCGGCTGATGTTCAACACCATCATCGGCGTGGGTGGGCTTTGGGACCCGGCAACCAAGATGGGCCTGCCGCGGCAAAGTGAAGACTTTGGCCAGACCTTGGGCTTCTATGGCGTACCGGACGGGCCGTACCTGATGCTGCCGGTGCTGGGGCCTTCGAACCTGCGCGATACCACCGGGCTGGTGGTGGACTATGCAGGCGAACAGGCGATCAACTACCTGAACGTGGCCGAAGCCAGCAGCGACCACCCGGAAATCTCCGTGCTGCGCGTGGTGGACAAGCGCTACAGCACCAAATTCCGCTATGGCCAGCTCAACTCGCCGTTCGAGTACGAGAAGGTGCGGTATGTGTATACCCAGGCGCGCAAGTTGCAGATAGCCGAGTAGGCAGGCCAGGCCTCTTCGCGGGTATCGTGCGATCCCTGTGGGAGCGGGTTTACCCGCGAAGAGGCCGGCACAAGCAACATCAAATCCCCAGGAACTGGCAAAGCTCCCGCTTCTTGGCCAAGGCATCCTTTCGCCCCAGCTCTATCAGCTCGCTGCAGTAACTGGCCTCGAACAGCAAATAGCTCAACACCCCCGCCCCGCTGGTACGCGTCGCCCCCGGCCCACGCAGGAACATGCGCAACGCCGCCGGCAACTCGCGCCGATGTCGCGCGGCAATCTCGTCCAGCGGCTGGCTGGGCGCCACCACCAGCACGTCGATCGGCGCCAGGCCCAGGCGCCGGGCGTCCAGGTGCGCCGGCAACAGGTGGCTCAGGTGGTTGAGGCGCTGCAACAGCTCGATGTCGTCTTCCAGGCTGTCAATGAACGTACTGTTGAGCATGTGCCCGCCGATCTGCGCCAGGCTCGGCTGCTGGCCGCTGAACACGCGCTGGGTCGGCAACGGTGGCGCCGGCCGCTGCGGGTTGCCACTGACCCCGACTACCAGTACCCGGCTGGCGCCCAGGTGCAGGGCCGGGCTGATCGGTGCCGACTGGCGCACCGCACCATCGCCGAAATATTCATCACCCAGCCGCACCGGGGCGAACAGCAACGGGATGGCCGCGCTGGCCAGCAGATGATCGATGGTCAATGGCGTGGGCATACCGATACGGCGATGGCGCAACCAGGCTTCGATGGTACCGCGGCCCTGGTAGAAGGTCACCGCCTGGCCGGACTCGTAGCCAAACGCGGTCACCGCGACGGCGCGCAGTTGCTCGGCGGCCAGGGAGTGGGCGATGCCGTCCAGGTTCAGGTGCGCCTGCAGCAAGCCGCGCAATGGGCTGCTGTCCAGGAGCGCCACTGGCGCCGGGCCACCCACGCCCAGCAGGTTGTGGGCGACGAAGCGGCTGGCCTGGCGGACCACACCGGGCCAGTCGCTGCGGATGACCAGGTGGCTGCGGAAGTTCTGCCAGAAGGCGGTGAGCCGTTGTACGGCATCGCTGAAATGGGTGGCGCCGCTGGCCAGGGTGACGGCGTTGATGGCCCCGGCGGAGGTGCCGACGATGACCGGGAACGGGTTGTGCGCGCCAGCGGGCAGCAACTCGGCAATGCCGGCCAGCACGCCCACCTGGTAGGCGGCGCGGGCGCCGCCGCCAGAAAGGATAAGACCGGTTACCGGGGGTGGGGCCATTGGAGTCCTTCCTGGGGTTGATGTGCTGTCAGTGCTGGCCCTTTCGCGGGTAAACCCGCTCCTACAGGTTCTTCACCGGCCTTGAAGGCTGTGCAATACCTGTGGGAGCGGGTTCACCCGCGAAAGGGCCGGCACAGGCAAAACAAAATTCAGCGCTTCTTCTTGTCATACAGCCGCGGCTCCCCTTCGGGTCGCGACTTGAACCGGCGATGCGCCCACAGGTACTGCTCGGGGCATTCGCGCAACACGCTTTCCACCCACTGGTTGATTCGCAGGCAGTCAGCCTCTTCGCTCTCCCCGGGGAAATCCGCCAGCGGCGGGTGGATCACCAGGCGATAGCCGCTGCCGTCCTCCAGGCGCTTCTGGGTGAACGGAATCACCTGCGCCTTGCCCAACCGGGCAAACTTGGTGGTAGCGGTCACCGTCGCCGCCGGGATGCCGAACAGCGGCACGAACAGGCTCTGCTTGGCGCCGTAGTCCTGGTCGGGTGCGTACCAGATCGCCCGGCCCGAACGCAGCAGCTTGAGCATGCCGCGCACGTCCTCGCGCTCCACTGCCAGCGAGTCGAGGTTATGCCGCTCGCGGCCGCTGCGCTGGATGAAGTCGAACAGCGGGTTGCCGTGCTCGCGGTACATGCCGTCGATGGTGTGCTGCTGGCCCAGCAGTGCGGCGCCGATCTCCAAGGTGGTGAAGTGCACCGCCATCAGAATGGCCCCCTGCCCCGCCTGCTGGGCGGCCTGCAGGTGCTCCAGCCCCTCGACATGGGCCAGGCGCGCCAACCGGGCCTTGGGCCACCACCAGCTCATGGCCATTTCGAAGAAGGCGATACCGGTGGAGGCGAAGTTGGCC
The DNA here is from genome assembly GCF_000814065.1 of Pseudomonas sp. C5pp. Classification (NCBI taxonomy): domain Bacteria; kingdom Pseudomonadati; phylum Pseudomonadota; class Gammaproteobacteria; order Pseudomonadales; family Pseudomonadaceae; genus Pseudomonas; species Pseudomonas sp. C5pp. Next base: position 46,209 of record NZ_JWLN01000028.1, read on the forward strand.
TTGAGCAGGCGCTGCCGTTCGTCGACCGACAGCTCCGGGAAGCACAGCTCCAGGTTGCGCGCGGCAATGCGCCGCCGCTCACCGGCAAAGCGGTACATCACCGCTCCCAGCGCGGCACCGACTTTCAACAGGACCCGGTACGGCAACTGGACCACCAGCCACAGCAGGCCCAGGCCCAGCCACAGGCCCCAGAAACGTGGGTGAAGGAAATAGGGACGAAAACGCGGGCGTTCCATTGAAGCTTCCGGAAAGACAAAGGCCGCGCATTCTACAACGGATCAGCGCATGTTGCGGGCAACCGGTCTTATCGTTATAAGTCAGGGCACTTTTTTCGCAACAAGCCGTCTATGCAGACCATGAGCCCAAACCACACACCCGACACCGCCTCCGTGTTCCAGCTCAAGGGCAGCATGCTCGCCATTACAGTGCTGGAGCTGGCGCGCAATGACCTTGAAGCCCTCGACCGCCAACTGGCGGCCAAAGTCGCCCAGGCACCGAACTTCTTCAGCAACACGCCACTGGTGCTGGCGCTGGACAAGCTGCCGGCCGACGAGGGGGCAATCGACCTGCCCGGCTTGATGCGGATCTGCCGCCACCACGGCCTGCGTACCCTGGCCATCCGTGCCAACCGCATCGAGGACATCGCCGCCGCCATCGCCATCGACCTGCCGGTGCTGCCGCCATCCGGCGCGCGCGAGCGGCCGCTGGAGCCCGAACCCGAGGTGAAGAAGCCCGAGCCAGCCCCTGTCCCGCCACCAATCCTCGAACCCGAGGTGCGCCCGACCCGCATCATCACTGCGCCAGTACGTGGCGGCCAGCAGATCTACGCCCAGGGCGGCGACCTGGTGGTGACCGCTTCGGTCAGCCCGGGGGCGGAACTTCTGGCCGATGGCAACATCCATGTGTACGGCGCCATGCGCGGCCGCGCCCTGGCCGGCATCAAAGGCAATACCAAGGCACGTATCTTCTGTCAGCAGATGACCGCCGAAATGGTCTCCATCGCCGGCCAGTACAAGGTCTGCGAGGACTTGCGCCGCGACCCGCTGTGGGGCACCGGCGTGCAAGTCAGCCTGTCTGGCGACGTGTTGAACATCACCCGTCTTTAACGGATACTTGCCAGCATTTTTAGTGCAACTTTTCTTACCGTTGCCATTTATTTGTATTTTTGCAGGGACGTGTGTCCCGATTATTTTAGGGGTGAAACACCTTGGCCAAGATTATCGTGGTTACTTCCGGCAAGGGGGGTGTGGGCAAGACCACCACCAGCGCCGCCATTGGTACCGGCCTCGCACTGCGTGGCCACAAGACCGTCATCGTCGACTTCGACGTGGGCCTGCGTAACCTCGACCTGATCATGGGCTGCGAACGCCGCGTGGTGTACGACTTCGTCAACGTGGTCAACGGCGAAGCCAACCTGCAACAGGCCCTGATCAAGGACAAGCGCCTCGAGAACCTGTACGTGCTGGCCGCCAGCCAGACCCGTGACAAGGACGCGCTGACCCAGGAAGGCGTGGAAAAGGTCCTGATGGAGCTGAAGAAAGACTTCGACTTCGTCATCTGCGACTCGCCGGCCGGTATCGAGAAAGGCGCACACCTGGCCATGTACTTTGCCGACGAAGCCGTCGTGGTCACCAACCCCGAGGTATCCTCGGTACGAGACTCCGACCGCATGCTGGGCATCCTGTCGAGCAAGTCGCGCCGCTCCGAGAACGGCGAAGAGCCGATCAAGGAACACCTGCTGATCACCCGCTACCACCCGGAGCGCGTGGAAAAGGGCGAAATGCTGAGCATCGCCGACGTCGAAGAGATCCTGGCGATCAAGCTCAAGGGTGTGATCCCCGAGAGCCAGGCAGTGCTCAAGGCTTCCAACCAGGGTATCCCGGTCATCCTCGACGACCAGAGCGATGCCGGCCAGGCCTATAGCGATACCGTCGACCGTCTGCTGGGCAAAGAAAAGCCCCTGCGGTTCATCGAAGTGCCGAAGCAAGGATTCTTCGCGCGCCTGTTTGGAGGCAAGTAAACCATGAACCTTTTTGACTTCTTTCGTGGCAGACAGAAACAGACCAGCGCGTCGGTAGCGAAAGAGCGTCTACAGATCATCGTGGCGCACGAGCGCGGCCAACGCAGCGAACCGGACTACCTGCCAGCGCTGCAGAAAGAACTGCTGGAAGTGATCCGCAAATATGTGAACATCGGCAACGATGATGTGCATATCGAGCTGGAAAACCAGGGTAGCTGCTCGATTCTGGAGCTGAACATCACCTTGCCGGATCGCTGATCCGGCGACCAGGCTTTGAGCATTGGGGCTGCTTTGCAGCCCATCGCGACACAAGGCCGCTCCTACAGGGGAAATGCATAACCCTTGTAGGAGCGGCCTTGTGTCGCGATGGGCCGCAAAGCGGCCCCAGTGTTTTCCCCGATATAACCGAGACCAAGCAATGCCGCTGTCCAACATCCAGATCCTGCACGAAGACGCCGCCATCCTGGTGATCAACAAACCGACCCTGCTGCTGTCGGTACCCGGCCGCGCCGAGGACAACAAGGACTGCCTGATCACTCGCCTGCAGGAAAACGGCTACCCCGACGCGCTGATCGTGCACCGCCTGGACTGGGAAACTTCCGGCATCATCCTGCTGGCACGGGATGCCGACAGCCACCGTGAGCTGTCGCGCCAGTTCCACGACCGCGAAACCGAAAAGGCCTACACCGCGCTGTGCTGGGGCCAGCCGGCGCTGGACAGCGGCAGCATCGACCTGCCGCTGCGCTACGACCCGCCGACCAAGCCACGGCATGTGGTGGACCACGAGCAGGGCAAGCATGCGCTGACCTTCTGGCGCATCGTCGAGCGCTGCGGTGATTACTGCCGGGTAGAGCTGACACCGATTACCGGGCGTTCGCACCAGTTGCGCGTGCACATGCTGTCGATCGGGCACCCACTGCTGGGCGACCGGCTGTATGCCAACCCCGAGGCACTGGCTGCCCATGAACGGCTGTGCCTGCATGCATCGATGCTGAGCTTTACCCACCCGGTGTCCGGTGAGCGGTTGAAGTTCGAGTGCCCTGCGCCCTTCTGATTGTGTACAGCCTGTACTGGCCTCTTCGCGGCTAAAGCCGCTCCCACAGGGACCGCACCGCTTTCGACGGTTGTGCAGTACCTGTGGGAGCGGCTTCAGCCGCGAAGAGGCAGACACAATTTGTCGACCTAATACGCTAAACTCGCGCCACTGCTGTCTGGAGTGAGCTATGCGCGACGCACTGAATTCTGGCCTTATCGACTTCCTCAAGGCCTCCCCCACGCCCTTTCACGCCACCGCCAGCCTGGCCCAGCGCCTGGAAGCTGCCGGCTACCAGCGCCTGGACGAGCGCGACAGCTGGGCCACGGTACCTGGCGGCCGCTACTACGTCACCCGTAACGACTCGTCGATCATCGCCATCAAGCTGGGCAAGCAGGCACCGTTGCTGAACGGTATCCGCATGGTCGGTGCCCACACCGACAGCCCGTGCCTGCGGGTCAAGCCGCAGCCCGAGCTGCAGCGCCAGGGCTTCCTGCAACTGGGCGTCGAAGTCTATGGCGGCGCCCTGTTGGCGCCATGGTTCGACCGCGACCTGTCGCTGGCCGGCCGGGTCACCTACCGCCGTGACGGCAAGGTCGAAAGCCAGCTGATCGACTTCAAGCTGCCGATCGCGGTCATCCCCAACCTGGCAATCCATCTCAATCGCACCGCCAACGAAGGCTGGGCGATCAACCCGCAGAACGAGCTGCCGCCGATCCTGGCCCAGGTCGCGGGTGACGAGCGCATCGACTTCCGCGCCCTGCTCACCGAGCAACTGGCCCGCGAGCACGAGCTGATCGCCGACGTGGTGCTGGATTACGAGCTGAGCTTCTACGACACTCAGGACGCCGCACTGGTCGGCCTGAACGGTGATTTCATCGCCGGCGCGCGCCTGGACAACCTGTTGTCGTGCTATGCCGGCCTGCAGGCACTGCTGGCCGCCGACAGCGACGAGACCTGCGTACTGGTGTGCAACGACCATGAAGAAGTCGGCAGCTGCTCGGCCTGTGGCGCCGACGGGCCGATGCTGGAGCAGACCCTGCAACGCCTGCTGCCGGATGGCGACGCCTACGTGCGCACCATCCAGCGCTCGCTGATGGTGTCGGCCGACAACGCCCACGGCGTGCACCCCAACTACGCCGACAAGCACGACGGCAACCACGGGCCCAAGCTCAACGCCGGGCCGGTAATCAAGGTGAACAACAACCAGCGCTACGCTACCAACAGCGAAACCGCCGGGTTCTTCCGTCACCTGTGCATGGCCGAGGAAGTGCCGGTGCAGAGCTTCGTGGTACGCAGCGACATGGGCTGTGGTTCGACCATCGGGCCGATTGCCGCCAGCCACCTGGGCGTGCGTACGGTGGATATCGGCTTGCCGACCTTTGCCATGCATTCGATTCGCGAACTGTGCGGCAGCCATGACCTGGCGCACCTGGTGAAGGTGCTGAGCGCCTTCTACCGTTGCCGCGAGTTGCCCTGATGCCTTGATGCCTTGATGCAAGCAGGCCCGGCCTCTTCGCGGGTAAACCCGCTCCCACAGGTACCGCACAGTTCCTGTGGGAGCGGGTTCACCCGCGAAGAGGCCGGGCCTGCTTGCACCTGCTGAAGGTCAATCCCGCTTCGCCCGCTACCCGCTATGCTTGTTACATGGCCCCACTGCAAAAGGATTGCTGTCCATGTCCCCGTTCCTGTCCCTGTTCGTGCCGGTGTTTCTGTTCCTGTTGCTGCTGACCATCGGTTTCAGCCTGCGCGAGCGCAATATCGGCGTTGTGATGATGTGGGTCGGCACACTGGGTATCTTTGGCCTCACCTGCTGGAAAATCCTGGAGCAACTGCCGTCGTGAACCTCTACACTCGGTCAATCGTTTGACCTGAGGTAGTTTTGCCAGTGCCTGCTCTCCTGCGTTGCCTGTTCCTGCTGCTGTTCCTGTTTGTCACCCCGTTACAGGCTGCGGGCCTGCCAGGCCTGCTGGGTGGCAGCGCGCCCGCGCAGCCAGAAGCCAGCGAACCGCTGGGCAAGTCGCTGGACGAGGTGATCAAGAACCTGGAAAACGACCAGCAGCGGGCCAAGCTCCTGGCCGACCTGAAAAAGCTGCGCGACGCCACCAGGCAATCGCAACCCACCGTCGAACAGGGCGTGCTCGGCCTGATCGGCGGCGCCCTGCAGGACTTCGAAAAGCAGTTCAGCGGCGATGCCAGCCCGTTCCATCGCTGGGCCGCGGAAATCGAACAGGCCCAGGCCGAACTGACCGAGTTGATGGTGCCGGTGCACCAGTGGCCGGCCATTCTGTTCGGCTTTGCCGCCGTCATCGCCGTCTGGAGCGTGCTGGCCTACGCCTTCAACTGGGTCGGGCATCGGGTACGCCTGCGTTTTGGCCTGAGCGAGGAACTGCCGCAGTACCCGCGCACCTGGGACCTGGTGCGCTTTGCCCTGCGCAAGCTGGGCCCATGGCTGGTGGCGCTGGTGTTCACCGTTTACCTGAGCTTCGTGCTGCCGCCGTCGCTGGGCAAGTCGCTGGCCATGGTGCTGGCCTACGCACTGGTGGTCGGCACCTGCTTCTCGGCCATCTGCGTGATCGCCTTCTCGCTGCTCGACGGCCCCCACCGCCACCGCGCCCTGTACATCCTGCGCCACCAGGCCTTCCGCCCGCTGTGGCTGATCGGCAGTTTCGCCGCGTTTGGCGAAGCGATGAGCGACCCGCGCCTGATGGTCGCCCTCGGCACCCACCTGGCCCACGCCCTGGCCACCCTGGCCAACGTGATCGCGGCGCTGTGCACCGGGCTGTTCATCCTGCGCTTCCGTCGCCCGATCGCCCACCTGATCCGCAACCAGCCGCTGTCACGGCGCCTGACCCGGCGCACCCTCAGTGACACCATCGAGATCCTCGGCAGCTTCTGGTTCGTGCCAGCATTGATCCTGGTGGCGATTTCGCTGTTCGCTACCTTTATCTCGGCCGGCGACACCAGCACCGCCCTGCGCCAGTCGCTGATGTGCACGGTGCTGGTGGTGGTGTGCATGGTGCTCAACGGCCTGGTGCGCCGCCACGCCGCCAACCCCAAGCGCGCCAGCAAGCGCCAGGCGGTGTACGCCGAGCGCCTGCGCAACTTCGGTTACCTGCTGGTGCACCTGTTCATCTGGCTGGTGTTCATCGAGCTGGGGCTGCGTGTATGGGGCCTGTCGATGATCAGCTTCGCCGAAGGCGACGGGCACGACATAAGCGTGCGCCTGCTGGGCCTGGCCGGCACGCTGATCGTCGCCTGGCTGGTGTGGATCCTTGCCGACACCGCCGTGCACCACGCACTGGTGCGTTCGCGCCGGGGCCTGGCCAACGCCCGCGCGCAAACCATGATGCCGTTGATCCGCAATGTGATGTTCGTGGTCATCTTCATCATCGCGGTGATTGTCGCCCTGGCCAACATGGGCATGAACGTCACCCCGCTGCTGGCGGGTGCCGGTGTGATCGGCCTGGCCATCGGCTTTGGTGCCCAGTCGCTGGTGGCCGACCTGATCACCGGCTTGTTCATCATCATCGAGGACTCGCTGGCCATCGACGACTACGTGGATGTGGGCGGCCACCTGGGCACGGTGGAGGGGCTGACCATCCGTACCGTACGCCTGCGTGACATCGACGGCATCGTGCATACCATCCCGTTCAGCGAGATCAAGAGCATCAAGAACTACTCGCGTGAGTTCGGCTACGCGATCTTCCGCGTGGCGATCCCGCACAGCATGAACATCGACCAGGCCATCACGCTGATTCGCGAAGTGGGGCAGAAGCTGCGCAACGACCCGCTGATGCGCCGCAACATCTGGTCGCCGCTGGAGCTGCAAGGGGTGGAGAGCTTCGAGTCGGGGTCGGCGATCTTGCGAGCGCGGTTCAAGACTGCGCCGATCAAGCAGTGGGAAGTGTCGCGGGCCTTCAACCTGGCTTTGAAGCGGCAGCTGGATGAGGCCGGGCTGGATTTGGCAACGCCACGGTTGTCAGTGCAGGTAGTGACTGCCGGTTCTTCCAGTTAAGGCCTCTTCGCGGGTGAACCCGCTCCCACAAGTACTGTGCAAAGGCTGAAACCTGTGCGGCCCCTGTGGGAGCGGGCGAGCCCGCGAAGAAGCCAACACCTCAACCCGCCTGGGCGCGGATGCGGATGGCATCATGCCGCCAATACTCCAGGTCGCAGTCGATCAGGTGCCCATGCTGGTCACTGTTGACCCGGGTGATATGCAACCCGGGGCTTCCCGCCGACACCTTCAAGGCACCGGCTGCCTCCACCGGCAACGCCGTCGGCAAGATCTCGAAGCACACCTGCCCATACTGGATGCCGTACACCCGCCCATAAATCTCGGTCAGCGACTGGGCCAGGTCCTGTTCGAGAATCTCCGGGAAGTACCGGGGGTTGAGGTAGTGCTCGGCATACAGCACCGCCCGCCCATCGATCCGCCGTAACCGGCAGATACGTACCACGCTGGACAACGCCGGCAGCTGCAAGCGCGCACAGATGGCCGCCGAGGCCGGCTGCAGCCGCGCCGACAACAGTTCGGTACTGGGCACCCGCCCCTGGTCGCGGACCATGGCATGGAAGTGGCTGCGCTCGATCAGGTCGTAGGTCAGCCGTTCGGGCGCGACGAACCAGCCGCGACGCTCTTCGCGGTAGATCAGCCCCTGGGCTTCCAGCTGCACCAGCGCCTCACGCAGGGTAATGCGCGTGGTATCGAACACCTCGCTGAGCTTGCGCTCGGCCGGCAGCTTGCCGCCCGGCGCCAGCAGGCCGTGCTCGATCTGTTCCTGCAGGGCGTGACAGATGGCTGTTACCGCACGCGGTGGCATCGGCTGCATCAAAGGTTACCTATCTGGACTAGTCCAGCCCCAGAACAGGGCACTTGGAGAATAGTGCAAGCCTAGGCAGGGCTGATGAACATCCTGTGACAAGGCTTTGGCCAGACACTGCCAGAAACGCGCCAAGCCAGCAGAACCGGGGCGGTTCCGTGGTCTACGCTGTAGCTTCAGGGCCTTCACCGGCCCTTCCCTACATCAAACTGTCACGCAAGCAGCCTACCTTGGCTCAAGGTTTGCTGACCTAGACCAACGGTCACCAGACAACGGCTTCACTCATAACAACCATCGCTAAAGGCACCCACCAAGGAGCTTCGGATGAAAAAGTTGTTCATGGCGTCACTGCTCGGTTCGGCCATCGCCCTGTGTACCACGGCAATGGCCGCCGATACCGACCTCAAGGCCCTGGAAGACGCCGCCCGCAAGGAAGGCAACATCAACAGCGTGGGCATGCCCGATGCCTGGGCCAACTGGAAAGGCACCTGGGAAGACCTGGCCAGCAAGTACGGCCTCAAGCACAGCGACACCGACATGAGCTCGGCACAGGAAATCGCCAAGTTCGAAGCCGAGAAGGACAACGCCAGCGCCGACATCGGCGACGTGGGTGCCGCCTTCGGCCCGATCGCCGTGAGCAAGGGCGTGAGCCAACCGTACAAGCCGAGCACCTGGGACCAGGTGCCGACCTGGGCCAAGGACAAGGACGGCCACTGGGCGCTGGCCTATACCGGCACCATCGCCTTCATCATCAACAAGGACCTGGTCAAGGAAGGCGAGCGGCCAACGACCTGGCACGACCTGGAAAAAGGCAAGTACAAGGTTGCCATCGGTGACGTCGGCACCGCAGCCCAGGCCGCCAACGGCGTGCTGGCAGCGGCTATCGCCTACAAGGGTGACGAGACCAACCTGGCACCGGGTCTGCAACTGTTCACCAAGCTGGCCCAGCAGAAGCGCCTGTCGCTGGCCAACCCGACCATCCAGACCCTGGAGAAGGGCGAGGTGGAAGTGGGCGTGGTGTGGGACTTCAACGGCCTGAGCTACCGTGAACAGATCGACCCCAAGCGTTTCGAAGTGCTGATCCCGTCGGATGGCTCGGTGATCTCCGGCTATACCACCATCATCAACAAGTACGCCAAGCACCCGAATGCGGCCAAGCTGACACGTGAATACATCTTCAGCGATGCCGGGCAGATCAACCTGGCCAAAGGGCATGCGCGGCCGATCCGTGCCGAGCACCTGAAGCTGCCGGACGATGTGCAGGCCAAGCTGCTGCCCAACGAACAGTACAAGGCTGCACAGCCGATCAAGAATGCCGAGGCCTGGGAAGCGAGCTCGAAGAAACTGCCGCAGATGTGGCAGGAGCAGGTGATCATCGAGATGGAGTAAGGGACTAGTTTCTCTAGCGCCTGGACGGGCCCTTTCGCGGGTAAACCCGCTCCCACAGGTACAGCGCACACCTCAAGGCCGGCGCATGCCCCTGTAGGAGCGGGTTTACCCGCGAAGAAGCCAACGCGGTTTATGACTGGAGCCACCATGCAACACAACGTCATCCTGGTCCTGCTCGACGGCCTCAACTACCAGGTCGCGCATCACGCCATGGGCCACCTGCACGCCTACGTCGAGGCCGACCGTGCCGCGCTGTACCGCGTGGAATGCGAACTGCCGTCGCTGTCGCGGCCGCTGTACGAGTGCATCCTCACCGGTGTACCGCCGATCGACAGCGGCATCGTGCACAACAACGTCAACCGTCTGTCCAACCAGCGCAGCGTGTTCCACTACGCCCGCGAGGCCAACCTGGGCACTGCGGCTGCGGCCTATCACTGGATGAGCGAGCTGTACAACCGCTCGCCCTTCGACCCGCAGCGCGACCGCCATACCCACGCACCGAAGCTGCCGATCCAGCACGGGCTGTTCTACTGGGACGACCGTTACCCCGATTCGCACCTGCTGGCCGATGGCGAATACCTGCGCCGCCGCCACGCCCCCAATTTCCTGCTGGTGCACCCGATGAGCATCGACGATGTCGGCCACCACCACGGTCTGGACAGCAGCCAGTACCGCAACGCCGCACGCAGCGCCGACATCCTGCTGGCCGACTACCTGCCAGGCTGGCTCGAAGAGGGCTACCAGGTACTGGTTACCGCCGACCACGGCATGAACAACGACCGCTCGCACAATGGCCTGCTGACCGAGGAGCGCGAAGTGCCGCTGTTCGTCTTCGGCGATGCCTTCAGCCTCGATCCTGCGGCCAAACCGCTGCAGACCGAGTTGTGCGGGACCATCTGCGAGCTGCTCGGCGCGCCGCATGACAAGACCGTCTGCCGGGAGCTGCTGAAGTGACCACACCCAAGAGCAGCAACACCCGTGGCCGCTACCTGGCCCTGCTCTGCCTGCTACCGTTCGCCGTGTTCTTCGTCATCTTCCAGATCGCCCCGCTGGCCTGGGTGGCGATCAACAGCCTGCAATCGGAAGCGGGTTGGGGCGTGGACAACTTCAGCAAGGTATTCGCCTCGAAGTTCTACCTGCAGGCCCTGCAACGCAGCCTGGAAATCAGCTTCTGGTCAAGCCTGTTCGGCATCGTCATCGCCACCCTGGGCGCCTACTCGCTGCGCCAGGTGGACTCGAAGCTGCGCGACTTCGTCAGCGCCTTCGCCAACATGACCAGCAATTTCGCCGGGGTGCCGCTGGCCTTCGCCTTCATCATCCTGCTCGGTTTCAACGGCGCGCTGACCCTGCTGCTGAAGCAGGTCGGCCTGCTGGAGGACTTCAGCATCTATTCCAAGAGCGGGCTGATCCTGGTGTACACCTACTTCCAGATCCCGCTTGGCGTGTTGCTGCTGTACCCCGCGTTCGACGCACTGCGCGAAGACTGGCGCGAGTCGGCCGCACTGCTGGGGGCCAGCCACTGGCAATTCTGGCGGCACATCGGCCTGCCGGTGCTGACCCCGGCACTGCTGGGCACTTTCGTCATCCTGTTGGCCAACGCCCTCGGTGCCTACGCCACCGTGTACGCGCTGACAACCGGCAACTTCAACGTACTGCCGATCCGCATCGCCGGCCTGGTGGCCGGTGACATCAGCCTCGATCCCAACCTGGCCAGCGCCCTGGCGATGGTACTGGTGGGGCTGATGACGCTGGTCACGGTGGTGCACCAATGGCTGCTGAAAAGGAGCTACCATGCGCGCTGACGCCCGTTCCGGCGGCTGGTACCACCGCGCCGTGGTCTACCTGCAGTTCCTCATCCTGCTGCTGCCGCTGGCCGGCACCCTGCTCTACTCGCTGGCCACCAGCTGGTCGGCCAGCCTGCTGCCCAGCGGCCTGACCTTCAAGTGGTACATCGCGCTGTGGAGCGAGCCGCGTTTCCTGGCTGCCTTCGGCCAGTCGCTGCTGGTGTGCGTGGGCGCGCTGCTGCTGTCGGTGGTGCTGATCCTGCCGCTGCTGTTCGTGGTGCACTACCACTTCCCGAGGCTCGATGCGCTGATGAACATCCTCATCCTGCTGCCGTTCGCGGTGCCGCCGGTGGTGTCTTCGGTGGGGCTGCTGCAGCTGTATGGCAGCGGGCCCATGGCCATGGTCGGTACACCGTGGATCCTGATCGGCTGCTATTTCACCATCGCCTTGCCGTTCATGTACCGGGCCATTACCAACAACCTGCAGGCGATCAACCTGCGCGACCTGATGGACGCCGCCCAGCTGCTGGGCGCCAGCACCTGGCAGGCGGCGCTGCTGGTGGTGCTGCCGAACCTGCGCAAGGGCCTGATGGTGGCACTGCTGCTGTCGTTCTCGTTCCTGTTCGGCGAGTTCGTGTTCGCCAACCTGCTGGTCGGCACCCGCTACGAGACCCTGCAGGTGTACCTGAACAACATGCGCAACAGCAGCGGCCACTTCAACAGCGCGCTGGTGATCTCGTACTTCGCCTTCGTGCTGGTACTGACCTGGGTCGCCAACCGCCTGAACAAGGACAAGACCTGACATGAGCTTCGTCAGCGTACAGAAACTGCAAAAAAGCTACGCCGGCAGCCCGGTGTTCGAGAACATCGACTGCCATATCGAACGCGGTGAGTTCGTCACCCTGCTTGGCCCGTCCGGTTGCGGCAAGTCCACGCTGCTGCGCTGCATCGCCGGGCTGACCCCGGTGGACAGCGGGCAGATCCTGCTCGACGGCCATGACATCGTACCGCTGAGCCCGCAAAAGCGTGGCATCGGCATGGTGTTTCAAAGCTATGCGCTGTTCCCCAACATGACCGTGGAGCAGAACGTCGCCTTTGGCTTGCGCATGCAGAAGGTCAAGGCCGACGAAAGCCAGGCCCGGGTGCGCGAGGCGCTGGAACTGGTGGAACTGGGCAACTTCGCCGGGCGCTACCCGCACCAGTTGTCCGGCGGCCAGTGCCAGCGCGTTGCCCTGGCCCGCTCGCTGGTCACCCGCCCGCGCCTGCTGCTGCTCGACGAGCCGCTGTCGGCGCTGGATGCGCGCATCCGCAAGCACCTGCGCGAGCAGATCCGCGCCATCCAGCGCGAGCTGGGGCTGACCACCATCTTCGTCACCCACGACCAGGAGGAGGCGCTGACCATGTCCGATCGCATCTTCCTGATGAACCAGGGGCGCATCGTCCAGAGCGGCGATGCCGAAACCCTCTACACCGCGCCGGTGGACCTGTTTGCCGCCGGCTTCATCGGCAACTACAACCTGCTCGACGCCGACAGCGCCAGCCGCCTGTTGCAGCGCCCGGTGGCCAGCCGCCTGGCGATACGCCCCGAGTCGATCACCCTGGGCATCAACGGTGAACTGGACGCCGAAGTGCGCAGCCACAGCCTGCTGGGCAACGTGATCCGCTACCGGGTGCGGGTGCGCGAGGTGGAACTGGTGGTCGACGTGCTCAACCGCTCACCGTCCGACCTGCACGCGGACGGGCAACGGGTAAGCTTGTCGATCGACCCCACGGCGCTACGGGAAGTGGCCTAAGGAGAATCAACACCATGGCACTGGCAATTTTCGATCTGGACGAAACCCTGATCCACGGCGACTGCGCCTCACTGTGGAGCGAGCAGATGGCCCGGCTGGGCTGGGTCGACGGCAAAACCTTCCTGCGCCGCGACCATGAGTTGATGGAAGCCTATGGCAAGGGCCACCTGCGGATGGAGGACTACATGGCCTTCAGCCTGGAGCCGATTGCCGGGCGCACCCTGGAAGAGGTCGAGCACCTGGTAGCACCGTGGGTCGAAGAGGTGATCGAGCCAATCATCTACGGCGACGCCTGCCGCTGCATTGCCGAGCACCGCAAGCGCGGGGATCGCATCCTGATCATTTCGGCGTCGGGTACGCACCTGGTCGGGCCGATTGCGGCGCGGCTGGGGGTGGACGAATACCTGGCGATCGAACTGGAGGCGGTGAACGGGGTTTATACCGGCAAGACCCACGGGGTGCTGACCTACCGCGAAGGGAAGATCACGCGGTTGCTGGAATGGCTGGACCAGGAGCAGGAGAACCTGGAAGGAGCGACTTTCTATTCCGACTCGCGCAACGATTTGCCGCTGTTGCTGAAGGTGGATCATCCGCATGTGGTGAACCCGGATGCGGTGTTGCGGGAGCATGCCGAGATCAACAAGTGGCCGATCCTGAGCTGGGCCTGAGGTAATCGCATCGCCTGCACCGGCCCTTTCGCGGGTAAACCCGCTCCCACAGGGACCACACAGTTTTCAAGCCTGTGGTAATCCCTGTGGGAGCGGGTTCACCCGCGAAGAGGCCAGGCCTGCTTACATCAGGCTAGGGTCGATCACCATCACCAACTTGCCCGACACCTGGTTGGTCTCAAGCTCGGCATACGCCGCCTGGGCAAACTCCACCGGGTAGGTATCCACCAACTGCGGCGACAGGCGCCCTTCGGCAAACAGCGGCCACACCTGCTGCTGCAAATCGCGCAACAGCTCTGCCTTGAAGCCGTCATCGCGGTTGCGCAGCGTGGAACCGGTAATCTCCAGGCGCTTGCCCAGTACCTGTGCCAGGTCCAGCTCGAACTTGCGCCCGCCCATCAGACCGATGATCACCCAGCGCCCGTCACGCGCCAGCAACTTGAGGTTGAGCTCGCCGTAGCTGGCGCCCACCGGGTCGAGAATCACGTCGAACGGGCCAAAACCTTCCAGCGCTTCCAGGTTTTCGTTACGCACCACACCACCGGCGGCGCCCAGCGCCTCGCAGTAGGCCAGGCGGTCCTGGGAACCGACGCTGACCCATACCGGGCTGCCGAACGCCTTGCACAGCTGGATGGCTGCCGAGCCAACGCCGCTGGCGCCAGCGTGCACCAGCACCTTCTCGCCAGCTTTCACGCCACCCAGCTGGAAGATGTTCAGCCAGGCAGTGGCATATACCTCCGGCAACGCCGCCGCTTCGTGCAGGCTAAGGCCTTCGGGCACAGGCAGCACGTGGCGGGCATCCACCACCACTTCCTCGGCCATGGCGCCGCTGGCCAGCAGCGCACACACCCGGTCACCCACCCGCCAGTCGGCACCGGCCCCCACTTCCTCGATCACCCCGGAGCACTCCAGGCCCATGTACGGGCTGGCGCCTGGCGGTGGTGGGTACAAACCTTTCATCTGCAGCAGATCGGCGCGGTTCAGCCCCGCAGCAGCCACGCGAATGCGCACTTGACCCGCGTCGCAGGCCGGGCGCTCGGCCTCGACCCAAGCCACATGTCCGTCAACGCCTTGCAATGCCTTCACAGTGCCTCCATAGTTGAATCATATGACCGAGCCTGGGAACGCCAAGTCCCCAGGCTTTTTGCAGTATGCATCCGGTTTTTTGCAACCGGTGAACAGAAAAGACGGCCTACTATGCGTGATCAATTGTCTCCACGTCGAATCAGCATGAAGCATTTCCTCCCAAGCACCGCCCTGGCGCTGATGATCGGCCTGGGCAGCCTCACGCTCGGCGGCAATGCGGCGGCCGCCAACAAATGGGACAGCCTGCAGCCGGACCGCGACGAGATCGTCGCCAGCCTCAACGTGGTGGAATTGCTCAAGCGCCACCACTACAGCAAGCCGCCGCTGGACGACGCCCGTTCGGTCATCATCTATGACAGCTACATCAAGCTGCTGGACCCGGCGCGCAGCTACTTCACCGCTGCCGACATCGCCGAATTCGACAAATGGAAAACGCAATTCGACGATTTCCTCAAGAGCGGTAACCTGGACCCGGGCTTCACCATCTACAAACGCTATCTGGACCGCGTCAAGCAACGTCTGGACTTCGCCCTGGCCGAGCTGAACAAGGGCGTGGACAAGATCGACTTCAACGCCAAGGAAACCTTGCTGATCGACCGCAAGGACGCCCCGTGGATGAAGGACCAGGCCGAGCTCGACGATTTGTGGCGCAAACGCGTCAAGGACGAAGTGCTGCGCCAGAAGATCGCCGGCAAGGAACCCAAGCAGATCCAGGAAACCCTGACCAAGCGCTACAAGAACCAACTGTCGCGCCTGGACCAGACCCGTGCCGAGGACATCTTCCAGGCCTACATCAATACCTTCGCCCAGTCCTACGACCCGCACACCAACTACCTGTCGCCGGACAACGCAGAAAACTTCGACATCAACATGAGCCTGTCGCTGGAAGGCATCGGCGCAGTGCTGCAAAGCGACAACGACCAGGTCAAGATCGTGCGCCTGGTGCCGGCTGGCCCGGCGGCCAAGACCAAGCAGGTGGCACCGGCCGACAAGATCATCGGCGTGGCCCAGGGCAACAAGGAAATGGTCGACGTGGTCGGCTGGCGCCTGGACGAAGTGGTCAAGCTGATCCGCGGCCCGAAAGGCTCGGTGGTGCGCCTGGAGATCATCCCTGCCAGCAACGCGCCTAGCGACCAGACCAGCAAGATCGTGTCGATCACCCGCGAGGCGGTGAAGCTCGAGGAGCAGGCAGCGAAGAAGTCGGTACTCAAGCTCAAGCAGGACGGGCGTGACTACAAGCTGGGCATCATCGAGATCCCGGCCTTCTACCTGGACTTCAAGGCCTATCGCGCCGGTGACCCGGAGTACAAGAGCACCACGCGTGACGTGAAGAAGCTGCTGACCGAGCTGCAGAAAGAAAAAGTCGACGGCGTGGTCATCGACCTGCGCAACAACGGCGGCGGATCGCTGCAGGAAGCCACCGAGCTGACCAGCCTGTTCATCGAGAAAGGCCCGACCGTGCTGGTGCGCAACAGCGACGGCCGTGTAGACGTGCTGGAAGACGAAAACCCCGGTGCCTTCTACAAAGGCCCATTGGCACTGCTGGTCAACCGCCTGTCGGCCTCGGCTTCGGAGATCTTCGCCGGTGCCATGCAGGACTACCACCGTGCGCTGATCATCGGCGGCCAGACCTTCGGCAAGGGCACCGTGCAGACCATCCAGCCACTCAACCATGGCGAGCTGAAGCTTACCCTGGCCAAGTTCTACCGGGTTTCCGGGCAGAGCACCCAGCATCAGGGCGTGCTGCCGGACATCGACTACCCGTCGATCATCGATACCAAAGAGATCGGCGAGAGCGCCCTGCCCGAGGCCATGCCGTGGGACACCATTCGCCCGGTGGTCAAGCCGGCGGCCGACCCGTTCAAGCCGTTCCTGGCCCAACTCAAGGCCCAGCATGAAGCGCGCAGCGACAAGGATGCAGAGTTCACCTACATCCGCGACCGCCTGGCCCTGACCCAGAAGCTGATGAACGAAAAGACCGTCAGCCTCAACGAGCAGGACCGTCGTGCACGCCACGATGCAATCGAGGCCAAGCAGCTGGCACTGGAGAACATCCGCCGCAAGGCCAAGGGTGAAGAGCCGCTGAAGGAGCTGAAGAAAGAGGACGAGGACGCGCTGCCGACCGAGGATGAAAACACCAAGCCGGAAGACGATGCCTACCTGTCGGAAACCGGCCGCATCCTTATCGACTACCTGAGTGCAAGCACCAAGGTGGCCAAGAAGTAAGACTGTAGCAATGATGGCAAATTAGCTCTACTTGTCATCAAACAGTCATCGCGCTGTCGTGAAATAGAGGGGCCGGGCGTGGAATCGCCCGGCCCTTTCATTTTCAGGAATACGCCATGACCGTCGCCGAACAGCTCAGTGCCTTGAGTGCCATCCTGGCTCAACGCAGCATCCACAGTCTGTTCCAGCCGATCATGTGCCTGAGCGAGCAACGGGTTTTCGGCCATGAGGCGTTGAGCCGCGGGCCGTCCAACAGCCCGCTGCACGCACCGCTGAACCTGTTTACCATCGCCCGCCAGGCCGGCCGCCTGACCGAACTGGAGGCTGCCTGCCGGGAAAGCGCCTGCCGGCGTTTCAGCGAACAGCAGTTGCAGGGCAAACTGTTTCTCAACATCTCGCCAGAATCGCTGCTCGAGCCGCACTACCCGTCCGGGCAGACCCTGAAACTGCTCGGACAGGTCGGCCTGCCGCCTAGCCGGGTGGTAATCGAGCTGACCGAACACACCCCGACCGACGACTTCCAGCTGCTGTCCAACGCCCTGCACCACTACCGGGACATGGGCTTCTCGATTGCCATCGACGATCTGGGAGCGGGTTATTCGAGCCTGCGCCTGTGGTCGGAGCTGCGCCCCGAATATGTGAAAATCGATCGCCACTTCATCGACGGCATCCACCGCGACCCGCTCAAGCGTGAATTTGTCGGTTCGATATTGCAGATTGCCCGAGCGTCGAAGGCGCAGGTAATTGCCGAAGGCATCGAAATGGCGGAGGAGCTGGCGGTGCTGGTGGATATGGGGGTGGACCTGGTGCAGGGCTACCTGCTGGGGCGGCCGCAGGAGCTGGGGGCGCGCGAAAGCCGGCCACTACCGGCGCTGATGAACGTTCCGCAGGCCGAACAGCCGACGGTGCGGCTCAATGCGACGATTGGGCAGTTACTGGAGTTGTTTGGCCGGCACCGGCACCTGGAGTCATTGGAGGTGGTAGATGCCGATGGCAGGGCTTGTGGGCTGATCCACAGAGATGCTTTGCCTGTTCCGGCCTCTTCGCGGGTAAACCCGCTCCCACAGGTACAACACAAGGCTCAAGACCTGTGGTGAACCTGTGGGAGCGGGTTTACCCGCGAAGAGGCCGGGACAGGCAACGAATCAGGCCGTTTCGGGATAGCTGTACTCGAACACCCTGACCACCTCGGAGGCATGCCATGAGGCCGCTTCCATGCCGTCGACCGGCCCGGAAAATCGGCCCAACCGTTCAACGCACTCAAAAAACCCGGTACGCGGCAAACGGCTGGCACCCTGGCTGATCACCAGCGAGCTGCGCAATGGCTGCTCGGCGCGGGCATCCAGCACCGCCAGATACTCCAGCGCGGCCGTCAGCGTCTGCATGGCCGGGCTGGGCAACTGCAAGCGCTCGATCAGCGCTCGATAGGTCAGCAAGTGACGTTGACGACGGGCCAGGTCAAGCTCGCCCAGCAGGTTATCCCAGTGCTGACGGCTGATCCTGACCTGGCTCATGATGGTTCGCTCCAGCCAGCCACCCCCAGATGCCAGGCCAGGGCACGGCGGATAGCAGCATCCGGCTGGCGTTCACCTGATTCGATCATGGCCAGGTATGCCGGGCTTACCCCGACATTGCGCGCCAGTTGCTCAGGGGCAATGCCCTTGGCCTGGCGAATCTGTGCCACTTCGCTGAAGGCCGGCAATGGCGCACTGGCTGCATCGCCCTGCGCTTCACTGGCAACCACCTCGGCTGGTGCCTGCCCAGCGGCCTTGAGCAGTGCCTGGTACTGTTCCCAGGGAACGACGGCGTACTCGGGTTGACCGTCCCGGCTGATGACCTGAATACCCATTACAAACCCCTTTAAAAAGGATTACAGCATGTAATCCGTAGGCATAACCCTTATGCCAATTATATTACCAACTCTGGGGTCTGTGCAGTTGCGCTGCGGTTGCGGCCAGTTTCACTGCGTGTTGCGTTCCAACCGCAGCGCTTCGGGGGTGGCCGGCAGGCGCTCGACCACGCGCAGCCGTTCGGGCGCCTGGCTGTCGCGCCAGGCCTTGAAGCGCGCCAGTTCGTCAGCCACGGTCTTCAGTATCCAGCCCAGCACCGCGATGTCATCGAGGAAACCCACGCCCAGCAGCCAGTCGGGAATGGCGTCGATGGGGCTGACGAAATACAGCAGTCCGGCGACGATGGTGACCAGCGCCTTGGGGCTGATGGCACGGTACTCGCCGCGCCACCAGGCCAGGCACAGCGACTGCAGCAGCTTCACGTCTTCACGCAGCTGGCCGATGCGCGGGCCTTTGCGAGCTACCGCGAACAGCAAGGCGGGCAACCGGCCGCGGCTGAGCAGGCGCTCGGCCAACGGCAGGAAACGGGCAAAATTCCAGGGTGCGCTCATGGAGCCTCCAGAGGAAAAGGTTATCCACATTTATTGTGGATAACCTTGTGAACAGGGCGACGTTTCTGACCCCAGGTGCCTGCCAGGCAAGGGCCTCGGTCAGATCGGGCGTTTTTTACACAGTCGTTTCACACCTTGGGTACGTACGCCGCAAACGGTTTGCGTCAGAAGCATTCTGCTTCTTCACGCTGCATTTCCTCGGACAGTATCAGCAGTTGCAGGTTCGTCCAACTACCCGGCACAAACGAAAACGCCCCGTCGGGACGGGGCGTTTTGCGTGGACCAGCCAGTGTTACTTGGCAGGCGCTTCGGCCGGGGCCTCGGCAGGAGCTTCCGCTTCCGGCTCGGCGCCTTGCAGCTGGGCCGGATCCTTGATGGCGATCAGTTCCAGGTCGAATACCAGTACCGAGTTGGCCGGGATCAGCGGGCTTGGGCTTTGTGCGCCGTAAGCCAGTTCAGCCGGGATGAACAGCTTGTACTTCTCGCCGACGTGCATCAGCTGCAGGCCTTCGACCCAACCCGGGATCACGCCGCTGACCGGCAGGTCGATCGGGCTGCCGCGCTCGACGGAGCTGTCGAACACCTTGCCATCGATCAGCTTGCCTTCGTAGTGGACGGTGACCACGTCGGTCGCCTTGGGCTGCGGGCCGTCGGCCTTCTTGACCACTTCGTACTGCAAGCCCGAGGCAGTGGTGACCACGCCTGGCTTCTTGGCGTTTTCCTCGAGGAATTTCTTGCCGGCGGAGGCGGCTTCTTCGCTGGCCTTGGCCAGGCGCTCTTCGGCACGCTTCTGCAGCGCAGTGAAGGCTTCTACCAGCTCTTCGTCCTTGATGCGCTGTTCCTTCTTGCCAACGGCGTCTTCGATGCCGAGGGCTACTGCTTTCGAATCAAGGTCTTCCATGCCTTCCTGAGCCAGGCTCTTGCCCATGTTCAGGCCGATACCGTAGGAGGCTTTCTGTGCCGGAGTCTTCAGCTCGGGGCTGCTGGTCTGTTGATCACAGCCAGCCAGTACCAGGCCTACCAGGGCAACCGCAGCCGCCAAACGATGCTGTTTCATGCTATTTCCTTGTTCATGCGCCAAAAGGGCAATCAGGGTAAAGCCGCGAGCTTAGCAGGCGGCCATGACCAATGGCTACCGGCATAGGAGCGGGTTTTGGTAAGGAAGTTCAGTAGTTAAACGCTTATTCATCAAAGGATGTGCAGCCACTGGC
Organism: Pseudomonas sp. C5pp; assembly: GCF_000814065.1. Taxonomy (NCBI): domain Bacteria; kingdom Pseudomonadati; phylum Pseudomonadota; class Gammaproteobacteria; order Pseudomonadales; family Pseudomonadaceae; genus Pseudomonas; species Pseudomonas sp. C5pp. Next base: position 66,643 of record NZ_JWLN01000028.1, read on the forward strand.
CAGTATTGATCGGTTGCGGCGCCTTTGCCCGGTTTTGCGGCGGATTTATTTAGCTGAATGCTGAAAAGCCTGCACTGGCCCTATCGCCGGCAAGCCAGCTCCCACAGGTTCACCACAGGCCCGGAAGCAGTTGCTATCCCTGTGTGTGGCTTGCCGGCGAAAGGGCCAAAAAAACCTGCGTTCAGGGGTAGCTGCCCTCTCGGTACTGCCCCGCTACCTCGCGCAACACCTCGCATACCCACTGCCCAGGCAGGCTCTGCGGCAAGGCGGCATTGCGACAGATGCCGACCGAGCCGCCCGGCTCGCGCACACCCAGGTCGAGCTCGACCAGCTCGCCCCGGCGCAGGTCGAGCAGCACCGCATCGCGCGGTGCCACCCACACGGCATCGCTGCCCAGCAGGTAGCGCCGGCTCAGCGCCAGCGACAGGGTTTCCAGGCGCTGGGCGGGCATCTGGATGCCACATTGCACGAACAGGCTGTCGGCATGCTGGCGGATGGTGGTACCGGCTGGCGGCAGCACCAGCGGGTAATGTCCAACCTCCCCGCGCTCTACTGGCTTGCTGGCCAGCAGCGGGTGGCCTGGCCGCACCACCAGGCTCATCGACTCGCTGTACAGGTGCTCGAACGACAGGCCCTGGATCTGCGGGCTGTCGGTCATGCGCCCGACCACCAGTTCCAGTTCGCCGAGGCGCAACTGGCCGAGCAGCTGCGCGCTGACCCCGGTGACCACACTGATCACCAGCGCCTCATGCCGCTGGTGCAGGCGGCACAGCACTTCGGGCATGAGCAGGCCTTCGACCGTGGACAGCACACCGATACGCACCTGCGACGGCGCCCGCGCCTCGCCACGCAGGCTGCTGACGCCATCGCGCAGGGCCTGCACGCTGGGCCCGGCGTAGCGCATGAAACGCGTGCCGGCCGGGGTCAGCTCGACGCCCTGACGGCTGCGCGCGAACAGGCGCGTTTCCAGCAGGTCTTCGAGTTCCTTGAGGGTCTTGGAGATGGCTGGCTGGCTGATTGCCAGGATGTCGGCAGCCCTGGCCAGGCTGCCCTGCCGGGCAATCTCCAGGAAGCACAGCAGGTGGCGGTACTTGATGCGGGTGTCGAGGTTCATGGGCTCAAGCTTACCGCATGCAGATAGCCTGTACCGGCCCTTTCGCGGGTGAACCCGCTCCCACAGGCATCTCCGCAGTTCTCCAGACCTGTGCAGTACCTGTGGGAGCGGGCGTGCCCGCGAAGAGGCCGGTGCAGGCGGCAGATGAATATCAGGCCACAGCCAATTCCACCGCCTCCCCGTTCAAACGCACCGGCCACACCCGCAAACGCTGCCCGGCATCTTCCAGACACTCCCCGCTCTCCAGGCTGAAGTGCTGCTTGTACAACGGCGCGGCCACCACCAGCTCGCCCTGCAAACTGCCAACCAGGCCGCGGCCGATGATGTTGGCGCCGGATCGCGGGTCACGGTTGTCCACCGCGTACAGCGGCTGCGCCTGCCCCGGCAGGTAGAACAGCGCCACCTGGGCCCCGTCGAGCCAGACCACCACCCCGGAATCAGCCACCAGGTCATCGGCCTGGCACACCACCTGCCAGTTCTCGTGGGTTTTCACAGCAGCATTGGACAAGTTCATCAGACAGCCTCCTCGATGGTCGGGATCAGGTGCAGTGGCGCAGCAGGCCGGCGCTGTTCGCGTTCGCGCACGAAGTGCACGTCCGGGTCGGCGCGGCGGTCGTTGACGAAAGTACGGAAGCGCTTGAGCTTCTCGGGGTCGTTGAGGGCGTTGGCCCATTCGCATTCATACTGGTCGACCACATGCTGCATCTGCGCCTCCAGCTCGCTGGCCAGGCCCAGGCTGTCGTCGAGGATCACCTGCTTCAGGTAGTCCAGCCCACCTTCCAGGTTCTCGCGCCACACCGAGGTGCGCTGCAGTTTGTCGGCGGTGCGGATGTAGAACATCAGCACGCGGTCGATCAGGCGCACCAGTGTTTCGTCGTCGAGGTCGGTGGCGAACAGTTCGGCGTGCCGCGGGCGCATGCCGCCGTTGCCGCATACGTACAGGTTCCAGCCCTTGTCGGTAGCAATCACGCCGATGTCCTTGCTCTGTGCTTCGGCACATTCGCGGGTGCAGCCGGACACCGCGAACTTGAGCTTGTGCGGGCTGCGCAGGCCTTTGTAGCGGTCTTCCAGGCGCAGGGCCATGCCGACGCTATCCTGCACGCCATAACGGCACCAGGTGCTGCCGACGCACGACTTTACCGTGCGGGTCGACTTGCCGTAGGCGTGGCCGGTTTCGAAGCCGGCCTCGATCAGCTCGCCCCAGATCAGCGGCAGCTCGTGCAACTGGGCGCCGAACAGGTCGATGCGCTGGCCGCCGGTGATCTTGGTGTACAGGTCGTACTTTTTCGCCACCTGGCCGATCACGATGAGCTTGTCGGGGGTGATTTCACCACCGGGGATGCGCGGCACCACCGAGTAGGTGCCGTTCTTCTGCATGTTGGCCATGAAGGTGTCGTTGGTGTCCTGCAGCGGCACCAGCGCCGGGTCCATGATCGGCTGGTTCCAGCACGAGGCGAGGATACTGCCCACCGCCGGCTTGCAGATGTCGCAGCCAACGTGGCCCTTGCCGTGGCGTTCGAGCAGTTCGTTGAAGGTGCGGATACCCTCTACCCGCACCAGCCCGTACAGCTCCTGACGGGTGTAGGCGAAGTGCTCGCACAGGCTCTTGTCCACCGCCACGCCGCGAGCGGTCAGCTCGTGCTCGAATACCTGCTTGAGCAGTGCCGCGCAACCACCACAACCGGTGGCGGCCTTGGTGCAGCCCTTGACTGCGGCAAGGTCGCCGCAGCCGCTGTCGATGGCGGCGCAGACCGCGCCCTTGCTGACGTTGTGGCAGGAACAGATGGTCGCGCTGTCGGGCAGCGCATCGGCACCCAGGGCCGGTGCTCCGCCGCCTTGCGGCAGGATCAGTGCCGCCGGGTCGGCTGGCAGGGCGATGCCGTTCTGGGCGTACTGCAGCAGGGTGTCGTAGTAGCTGTTGTCGCCCACCAGCACCGCACCGAGCACGTGCTTGCCGCTGGCATCTACCACCAGCCGGCGGTAGGCGCTGTTGGCTTCGTCGATGAAGCGGTAGCTGCGTGCGCCCGGGGTGGCGCCATGGGCATCGCCGATGGAACCGACATCCACGCCCAGCAACTTGAGCTTGGTCGACATGTCGGCACCGGTGAATTCGCCAGCGGCTTCGCCCATCAGCAATGCCGCCAGGTTGCGCGCCATGCTGTAGCCCGGGGCGACCAGGCCGAACACGCTGCCGTTCCACGAGGCGCACTCGCCGATGGCGAAGATGCGTGGGTCGCTGCTGCGGCAGTGGTTGTCGATCACCACGCCACCACGCGCGGCGATGTCCAGGCCACAGGCACGGCCCAGGGCATCCTGCGGGCGTATACCTGCGGAGAACACGATCAGGTCGGTTTCCAGGTGCTCGCCGCCATCGAAGTTCATGCGGTAGCGGTAGTCTTCACCCGCACTGATCGACTGGGTGGCCCGCGACAGATGCACGCCAACACCCAGCGCTTCGATCTGTGCCTTGAGCGCGGCACCGCCCTCGCCGTCCAGCTGCACCGGCATCAGCCGTGGGGCGAATTCCACCACGTGGGCTTCCAGGCCCAGCGACTTGAGGGCGTTGGCTGCTTCCAGGCCAAGCAAGCCACCGCCCACTACCACGCCACGTCGGGCACTGGCTGCGGCAGCGCGGATGGCGTCGAGGTCGTCGAGGGTGCGGTAGACCAGGCGGGCATTGCCGCTGGAGCCTTCGATCGGTGGCACGAAGGGATAGGAACCCGTGGCCAGCACCAACTGGTCGTAGCCGTAGCGGCCCTCGGCGGTGACCACTTCGGCGTGCTCACGGTCGATTTCCAGCACCGCTTCACCGAGGTGCAGGTGCACACCGTTGGCGCCGTAGAAGTCCTGCCCGCACAGGGCCAGGGTTTCGGCACAGCTGCCGCCGAAGTACTCGGACAGGTGCACGCGGTCGTAGGCACGCTGGCGCTCTTCGCCGAACACATGCACTTCGAAGCGCTGCAAGGCGCCGCGGCTGACCAGTTGTTCGACGCAATGATGGCCGACCATGCCGTTGCCGACGATGACCAGTCGCTCTCGTTGCCCGCTGCTCGCTGTTGCCTTCATAAGCCGATCCTCGATCAAAAAAAAAGCGCCTGGAGCCGAAGCTCCAGGCGCCTTTGCCTGTATTCATCACGGTAGGGGGCCCGGGTTGATCGCCGTTGATCAGTGGGCTTTGTTGTATCCAGGGTAAAGCAGGGAGTGTGCCAACTGGGTTGCCTGTGCCGGCCTCTTCGCGGGCACGCCCGCTCCTACAGGGTTCTCCACAATTTTCAGACCGGTGCAGTACCTGTGGGAGCGGGTTTACCCGCGAAGAGGCCGGCACAGGTCATGCACATTCACAGTGCACAACACCCCATCCCGGTGCACTTCAATAAACATCCCGCCGATACCGCTTGGCCCTGCCCAGCGCTTCGACATAAACCGCAGCCGCCGCGGCATCCATGCCGCCATGCTCGGCGACGATGACCCGCAACGCCGCATCCACATCCTTGGCCATGCGCTGCGCATCGCCACACACATAGAAGTACGCGCCCGCCTCCAGCCACTGCCACAACTGCGCGCCGTGCTCGAGCATGCGCTGCTGCACGTAGACCTTCTCGGCCTGGTCGCGCGAGAACGCTGTGTCCAGGCGCAAGTGCCCTGCAGCCTGCCAGGCCTGTAGCTGCTCCTGGTAATAGAAATCGGTTGCCGCGTACTGCTCGCCAAAGAACAGCCAGTTAGCCCCTTTCGCCCCACGTGCCTCTCGTTCTTCGAGAAAGGCCCTGAACGGCGCAATGCCGGTGCCGGGACCGACCATGATCACCGGCACGCTGTCGTCCTCGGGCAGGCGAAAGTGCTTCGACACCTGCGGGAAGATGGCAACCTTCAGCGCCTGCGCACGGTCGGCGAGGAAGCTTGAACACACCCCTTTGCGCGCGCCATAGCGCACCGTGGAAACGGTCAGGTGCACCTGCTGCGGGTGCGCCAGCGGGCTGGAACTGATCGAATACAGGCGCGGCTGCAACGGCTTGAGCAGCTCCAGCCAGCTGGCCAGCGGCAGTTGCTGGGGGAAGGCGCGCAGCACATCGACCAGTTGCCGCCCCCACAACCAGTCCTGCAGCTCGGCCTTGCACTCGGGCTGCAGCAGTCGCTGCAGGTCCGGGGCATTGCCGGCGAAGGCCTGCAACTGCTGCGTGGTGACCTTGGCGATTTCCAGGTGCGCTTGCAGGGCTTCGGTCAGCGGCATGGCGGGCTGGCCTTTCAGCTCGACCATGGTCTGGCCATCGAGCCGTATCAGCGCCAGCAGCTCATCGACCAGGGCGGGACAGTTGCGCGGCCACACGCCCAGGGCATCACCGGCGGCATAGGTGAAGCCGCTGCCGCTCAGGTCGAACACCAGTTGACGGGTTTCCTTGCTGGCACCCGGGCCGTTGAGCAGGCGGTTTTCCAGCAAGGTGGCAGCCCAGGGTTGCTGCTTGCCATAGGCCGCCACGGGCGCAGGCTCGGTGACCGGTTGCGGTGCAGCAGCGCTGCCAAGCGTAGGCAGCAGCGCATCCAGCCAGGCGGCGAAGGCGTCGTCGAAGTCCGGCTCGCAGTCCACCCGCTGCAGCAGGCGCCGCCCGCCCAGCTCGGCCAGGCGTTGGTCGAGTTTGCGGCCAAAGCCGCAGAACTGGTCGTAACTGGAGTCGCCCAGGGCCAGCACGGCAAAAGGCAGTTCGGCGCAGTGGGCGCCCTCCTCGCCCTGCAAGGCTTGCCAGAATGCCGCTGCGCTGTCGGGCGCGTCACCATCGCCAAAGGTGCTGGCGATCAGCACCACGCTGGCGGCGCCCTGCAGCTGGCGCGGGGTGACCGCTTCCATGCAGCTGAGCTGCACGTCGAGGCCGGCACCGCGCAGGCGCTCGGCACAGCGTTCGGCCAACAGCTCGCCGTTGCCGGTTTGCGAAGCCCACAGCACCTGGTGCCGTGGTGCCATCAACGCCGCATCGGGCAGCACCGCCGGCTGGGCGAACAGCCCGGCCAGCAAGCCATCGACGAACAACCGGCGGTTGGCGGCCAGCGGCGCACTGGCCGGCAGGCAGGGCACGCCCTCGGCGCGGGCCTGGTCCAGGCCCAGCAGAAAGCCTTGCAGGTAATGGCGCTCTTCCTCGGCCAGCACCGGAGCTGGCAGGGTGTCCAGGCCAAGCAGACGGGACAGGGTGGCGGTCGGCATGCGGGCAGGCTCCGGATTGGCAGTGTTCAGATCAAGGGCTTCGATGCGCTCACCGGCGACCCGCTCCAGGGTCACGGCACAATGCTTGAACGCCGGCTGCAGCGACAGCGGGTCGACCGCATCGCAGGTCACGGCGTTGATCGCCAGTTGCTCGCCGATCAGGTCATTCCAGTGAAACGGGGCAAAGCAGTTGCCAGGCATGACCCGGTCGCTGATTCGCGCGGGTAGCACGGCCTGCCCGCGGCGCGAGCGAATGGCCACCAGATCCTTTTCGGCGATGCCCAGCCGGGCAGCATCGTCGCAGTGGATTTCCACGAAGGGGCCGGGCTCCAGCTTGTTCAGCGCCGGTACCTTGCCGGTCTTGGTCAGGGTGTGCCACTGGTGCTGCACGCGGCCGGTATTCAGCACCATGGGGTAATTGCCATCCGGCAACTCCGCCGCCGGCAACCAGGGCCGGGCGAAGAAGCGGGCCTTGCCGCTGGCGGTCGGGAAGGCCAACACCGGGCGCTCGCCCTGGGCATCGCGCAACAGCGTCTGGCTGCTGCCGTCGTTGTGGTAGCGCAGCGGGCTTCGCGGGTTGTTGTTGCCTGGGGCGCAGGGCCACTGGTGTGGCTGCTCGCGCAGTTCGGCATAGCCGATGCCCCGCAGGTCGTAGCCGGTGACCGGGTTGTGGAAGCGGCGGATTTCCTCGTACACAGCTTCCGCATCGGGGTAGTCGAAGGCGTCGGCATAGCCCATGGCACAGGCGACTTGAGCGATGATTTGCCAGTCCGGCAGGCTCTGCCCGGGCGGTTCGACGGCACGTGGCATGAGGGTGAGGTTGCGCTCGCTGTTGATCATCACGCCCTCGCCTTCGGCCCACAGCGCAGCGGGTAGCAGGATGTCGGCGTAGCGATTGGTCTCGGTGTCGAGGAAGGCATCCTGGGTAATCACCAGTTCAGCCTGGCGCAGGCCGTCGATCACCTGCTGGCGGTTGGCGACACTGGCCACCGGGTTGCTGCAGATGACCCAGCAGGCTTTTACCACGCCGCTTTTCATCTGCTCGAACAGCGCCACCGTGCCCTCGCCGCATTCGCTGCGCAGGCTGCCCGGGGCCAGTTGCCACTGCTGCTCGACGAAGGCACGGTCTTGCGCTACCAGCGCCGAGCGCTGGCCTGGCAGGCCGGGGCCCATGTAGCCCATCTCGCGGCCGCCCATGGCATTGGGTTGGCCGGTCAACGAGAACGGGCCGCTGCCCGGGCGGCAGATCGCGCCCGTGGCCAGGTGCAGGTTGCAGATCGCATTGGTGTGCCAGGTGCCATGGATGCTCTGGTTCAGGCCCATGGTCCAGCAGCTCATCCAGTTGCTGGCGCTGCCGATCCATTCGGCGGCCCTGATGATGTCGGCCTCGGCCAGCCCGGTGATGGCGGCCACGCGGTCAGGGGTGTAGTCATCGAGAAAGGCCGGCAGTTCGTCCCAGCCTTCAGTGTGGCGGGTAATGAAGTCAGGGTCGGTGTGGCCGTTACGCAGCAGCAGGTGCAGCAGGCCGTTGAGCAAGGCCATGTCGCTGCCGGGGCGCACCTGCAGGAACAGGTCGGCCTTGTCGGCGGTGGCACTGCGCCGCGGGTCGACGACGATCAGCTTGGCCCCCGCCTTGACCCGGTCGAGCAGGCGCAGGAACAGGATCGGGTGACAGTCGGCCATGTTGGCGCCGATCACCAGGAATACGTCGGCGTGCTCGAAGTCCTGATAGCTGCCGGGCGGGCCATCGGCACCGAGCGACAGCTTGTAGCCGCTGCCGGCACTGGCCATGCACAGGCGCGAGTTGGACTCGATGTGGCGGGTGCGGATAAAGCCCTTGGCCAGCTTGTTGGCCAGGTACTGGGCCTCCAGCGACATCTGCCCGGACACGTACAGCGCCACGGCGTCGGGGCCGTGCTGGTCGATGATGCCGCGCAAGCGCCCGGCGGCTGCGGCGATGGCCTGGTCGATGCCGGTACGCGCTGGCTGCTGGCTGCGCTGCTGGCGCACATAGGCATCCTCCATGCGCCCGGCAGCAGTCAGCGGCAGGTGTGCGGTGAGACCTTTGGTGCACAGGCGGCCGAAGTTGCTGGGGTGCTGCTTGTCGCCGCTGATCTTGCCGACCTTGCCATCGGCGACGCTCATGACGATGCCGCAACCGACGCCGCAGTAGGGGCAGACGCTGCGTACTTCGCTGTTGGCCATGGGCGGGCTCCTGTAGGGAACGCAAAAAGGCGCCGGCTGCCCCTGCTTGCTGGGCAAGCGGGGCAACACGGCGCCTTTGTCGTGAAGTTTTGTGGGCTGTCGACGTTGATAGCCCTGGGTAGCGGTAGATCAGCAATTAATGGGCCAGCTGTGCCGGCCCATTCGCGGGTAAACCCGCTCCCACAGAGGTATCGCAAGGCCTGAGGGCAGTGATGTACCTGTAGGAGCGGGTTTACCCGCGAAGGGGCCGGCACAGGAGTGCACCATGCGATGGCAACCCCGCACCCCATGGCGCTATGCTGGGGCACATTCCAGCATGAGCCACTGCCCTCCCCCCATGTCCCAGGTGATTATCAAGACCCCCGCCCAACTCGACCTGATGCGCCGCGCCGGCCAGCTGCTTGCCCAGGTGTTCGCCGACCTCGACAGCTTCATCCGCCCCGGCGTGACCACCATGCAGATCAACGACCGCGCCGAGGCGTTCATCGTCGGCACGCTCAAGGCCCGCCCGGCGAGCAAGGGCCAGTATGGTTTCCCCTATTCGCTCAACACCTCAGTGGACCATGTGGTGTGCCATGGCATGCCCAAGGTTGATGAAGTGCTGAAGGAAGGCTCGATCATCAACGTCGACATCACCCTGGAACAAGGCGGCTATATCGCCGACTCGTCGAAGATGTACAGCATCGGGCCGATCAGCGATGAGGCGCAGCGCCTGGTCGACACCACCTATGACGCGCTATGGAAAGGCATCGAACAGGTACGCCCCGGGGCTACGCTGGGTGATATTGGCCATGCCATCCAGACCCATGCCGAAGCGGCGGGCTACAGCGTCGTACGTGAGTACTGCGGGCATGGCATTGGCCAACAGATGCATGAAGGGCCCGAGGTGCTGCACATTGGCCAGCGCGGGATGGGCCTGAAGTTGAAGCCGGGGATGGTGTTTACCATCGAACCGATGATCAACCAGGGCGGACGCGGGACGCGCACGCTGAAGGACGGCTGGACAGTGATTACCCGCGACCACAGCTTGTCGGCGCAGTGGGAGCATACCGTGGCGGTGACCGAGGATGGGGTCGAGGTGCTGACCTTACGGGAAGAAGAGCGTCGCCGCTGAAATTGCTACAGATCCTCTGTGGGAGCGGGTTCACCCGCGAACACCGGCAAAGCCGGTGCCATGCACCGTGTCGCATTCTTCGCGGGTAAACCCGCTCCCACAGGGGCCAGGCAGCGCCTGATGGTTTTTTTGCAGAAACAAAAAAAGCGACCCTAAGGTCGCTTTCTCTGTTACTTCCGGGTGTTCAGTAGGCCCTGGAAGTGGAATATGGCGCAGCGGACGGGACTCGAACCCGCGACCCCCGGCGTGACAGGCCGGTATTCTAACCGACTGAACTACCGCTGCGCTAAACATCGAGTGGTGGGTGATGACGGGATCGAACCGCCGACCCTCTGCTTGTAAGGCAGATGCTCTCCCGGCTGAGCTAATCACCCTTCGTCTCGGTGTGGCGCGCATTCTACGGACGACCCCGTACCCTGGCAAGCACTTTTTTAACTTTTTTCAAAAAAAACCTCAGGCCTTTCAAAGACCTAGCGCTGCCACGTGCATCTTTACATTCAGCTACAGCTACTGGCACTCCGACAGGGTTGGCCTGAGAGCACCGCTCGGAGAATAATGCCCGCCTTATGCATTAAGGAGAGATTGCCCCTCATGTGGTTCAAGAACCTGCTGACCTACCGTCTGACCCAGGAAGTCCCGTTCGAGCCTGAAGCGCTGGAAGCGGCCCTGGCCAGCAAGCCGGCCCGCCCCTGCGCCAGCCAGGAGCTGACCACCTACGGTTTCGTCGCGCCATTCGGCAAGGGCGAAGACGCTCCCCTGGTGCATGTCAGCGGCGAGTACCTGCTGATTGCCGCGCGCAAGGAGGAACGCATCCTGCCCAGCAGCGTGGTCAACGACGCGGTGAAGGAAAAGGTCGAAGAGATCGAGACCGAGCAGATGCGCAAGGTCTATAAAAAAGAACGCGACCAGATCAAGGACGAGATCATCCAGGCCTTCCTGCCGCGCGCGTTCATTCGCCGCTCGATGATCTTCGCCGCCATCGCCCCGCGCCTGGGCGTGATTCTGGTCAACTCGGCCAGCGCCAAGCGTGCCGAAGACCTGCTGTCGACTTTGCGTGAAGTGATGGGCTCGCTGCCGGTGCGTCCGGCCACCGTGAAAATCGCACCGGTTGCCACCATGACCGAGTGGGTCAAGTCGCAGGAAGCAGCTGAAGGCTTCTATGTACTGGACGAATGCGAACTGCGCGACACCGCCGAAGACGGCGGCATCGTGCGCTGCAAGCGCCAGGACCTGACCGGCGAGGAAATCCAGCTGCACCTGAGCACTGGCAAGGTGGTCACCCAGCTGGCCCTGGCCTGGCAGGACAAGCTGTCGTTCATTCTGGATGACAAGATGGTGATCAAGCGCCTGAAGTTCGAAGAGCTGCTGCAGGAGCAGGCCGAACAGGATGGTGGCGATGAGGCTGCGCAACAGTTCGATGCCAGCTTCCAGCTGATGATGATGACCTTTGCCGAATTCCTGCCGGTGCTGTTCGAGGCGCTGGGTGGGGAAGAGATTCCGCAAGGGGTCTGACTGGTTTTGAAATGCCGGTGCTGGCCTGGGAGATATCCTCAGACCGTACTGGCCCTTTCGCGGGCTTGCCCGCTCCCACAGGTACACCACAGCTTCTGAGTACTGTGGTGTACCTGTGGGAGCGGGCAAGCCCGCGAAGAGGCCAGTGAAATTCTTGAAGCGATAAAACAAAAAGGAATTGCCCCCCCATGCGTGCCCTCGCCACCCTCAGCCGCTTCGTCGGCAATACCTTCGCCCTGTGGGTGCTGGTGTTCGCCGTACTGGCCTTCCTGCAACCGCAATGGTTCATCGCTCTGAAGGTGGCCATCGTGCCGCTGCTGGGCCTGGTGATGTTCGGCATGGGCCTCACCCTCAAGCTCGATGACTTCGCCGCCCTCGCCCGCCAGCCCTGGCGGGTGATGCTGGGTGTGGTCGCGCACTTCGTGATCATGCCGGGCATGGCCTGGCTGCTGTGCCAGCTGTTCCACCTGCCGCCAGAAATCGCCGTGGGCGTGATCCTGGTTGGCTGCTGCCCGAGCGGCACGGCGTCGAACGTGATGGTCTGGCTGTCACGCGGCGACCTGGCGCTGGCGGTGGCCATCGCTGCGGTCACCACCCTGCTCGCCCCGCTGCTGACTCCGGCGCTGATCTGGTTCCTGGCCTCGGCCTGGCTGCCGGTGTCCTTCATGGACATGTTCTGGTCGATCCTGCAGCTGGTGATGCTGCCGATCGTGCTCGGCGTACTGACCCAGCGGCTGCTTGGCGCGCGGGTGCAGGCGGCGGTGCAGGTACTGCCGCTGGTGTCGGTGGTGAGTATCGTGATGATCGTATGCGCGGTGGTGGCGGCCAGCCAGGCGAAGATCGCCGAGTCGGGGCTGCTGATCATGGCGGTGGTGATATTGCACAACAGCTTCGGCTACTTGCTGGGGTACCTGACCGGCAGGCTGTGCAAGCTGCCGCTGGCACAGCGCAAGTCGCTGGCGCTGGAGGTGGGCATGCAGAACTCCGGGCTGGGCGCGGCACTGGCGGCGGCGCATTTTTCGCCGCTGGCTGCGGTGCCGAGTGCGTTGTTCAGCGTTTGGCACAATATTTCCGGGGCGCTGCTGTCTACCTGGTTCCGGCGCATGGGGGAACCTGTGGCAGAAGCCGAAGGTGGGGAGCCGGCCAGGCATTGATGTTGCCTGCACTGGCCCCTTCGCGGGTAAACCCGCTCCCACAGGTACTGCACAGGTCTGAAAATTGTGGAGATCCCTGTAGGAGCGGGTTTACCCGCGAAGAGGCCCGCGCAGGCTTGCCCAGAGGGCTGCATATGTGCACCATGCCACCCACTGTGAGGACGACCTCACGACGCACCGCGTGACCATTCCGGGGACGGCCCCATCATTCACAACGATGGAGACGCACCATGTCCTGGATCATCCTTTTCTTCGCCGGCCTGTTCGAGGTCGGCTGGGCCGTCGGCCTGAAATACACCGACGGCTTCAGCAAGCCACTGCCCACCGTCCTCACCGTCGCCGCCATGGCCATCAGCCTGGGCCTGCTGGGCCTGGCCATGAAAGAGCTGCCGCTGGGTACCGCCTATGCCATCTGGACCGGCGTCGGCGCCGTCGGCACGGTGATCGCCGGTATCATCCTGTTCGGCGAGTCCATGGCCCTGGTACGCCTGGTCAGCGTGGCGCTGATCATTACCGGCCTGGTCGGCCTGAAAGTCAGCGCCAGCTGACGCCCTCCCCTAGCGCAGGTTGCCGCGCAGGCGGCTGACCTGCTCACGCAAGGCTTCTGGCTGCGCCGCCTCCACCGGGATGGCGGCGCCTGCCACGATGGTCACCCGCGACCACAGGCGCTTGAAAAAGCCCTTGGCCGGGTCACGGCTGAAGAAGCTGCCCCACAGCCCCTGCAAGGCCAACGGAATGACCGGCACCGGGGTTTCTTCGAGGATGCGGTTGACACCGCCCTTGAACACGTCGATTTCGCCATCCCCGGTCAGCTTGCCTTCAGGGAAGATGCATACCAGCTCGCCATCGGCCAGGTACTCGGCAATGCGCGCGAAAGCACGTTCGTAGATGGCCAGGTCTTCGTTGCGCCCGGCAATCGGGATGGCGCCTGCGGTGCGGAACACGAAGTTGAGTACCGGCAGGTTGTAGATCTTGTAGTACATGACGAAGCGGATCGGCCGGCGGATCGCCCCGCCCAGCAGCAGCGCATCGACGAACGACACGTGGTTGCAAACCAGCAGCGCCGCGCCTTCGTCGGGGATGCGTTCGAGGTCGCGGTGCTGCACGCGGTACATCGAATGGCTGAGCAGCCAGATCAGGAAGCGCATGGTGAACTCGGGCACGATCCTGAAGATATAGGCGTTGACCGCGATGTTGAGCAGCGACACCACCAGGAACAGCTGCGGGATGGTCAGCTCGGCCAGGCCCAGGAGGATGATGGTGAGCACTGCCGACACCACCATGAACAGGGCATTGAGGATGTTGTTGGCAGCGATCACCCGGGCGCGCTGGTCTTCGGCGGTGCGGGCCTGGATCAGTGCATACAGCGGTACGATGTAGAAGCCGCCGAACACCCCAAGGCCGACGATCGACAGCAGGATCCACCAGGCCTGGCCCATGCCCAACAGCGCCAGCCAGTCGTGCGGTGCCGCCGCAGCCGGCACATCGCCGGAGTGCCACCACCAAAGCAGGCCGAACAGGCTCAGCCCGAACGAGCCGAACGGCACCAGGCCGATTTCCACCTTGCGCCCGCTGAGCCGCTCGCACAGCAGCGAACCCAAGGCAATCCCCACCGAGAACAGGGTCAGCACCAGGGTCACCACCGTGCCGTCACCGTGCAGCCAGTCCTTGGCGTAGGCCGGGATCTGCGTGAGGTAGATGGCACCGACGAACCAGAACCACGAGTTGCCGACGATCGAGCGCGACACCGCCGGCGGCTGCCCCAGGCCCATGCGCAGGATCGCCCACGACTGCCTGAAGATGTTCCAGTCCAGCGGCATTTGCGGTGAAGCGGCAGCGGCCCGCGGGATCCAGCGGCTGGCCAGGTAGCCGAGCACGGCGGTGCCGACCACGCCACCAGCCACCACGGTGGCATAGCTGTCGGCCGACATCATCACCCCGGCGCCGATGGTGCCGGCGAGGATGGCCAGGAAGGTACCGGTTTCCACCAGCCCGTTGCCGCCGACCAGCTCTTCCTCGCGCAGGGCCTGCGGCAGGATCGAGTACTTCACCGGGCCGAACAGCGCCGAGTGGGTTCCCATGCCGAACAGCGCCACCAGCATCAGCGCCAGGTGGTTGGTGATGAAACCGAGCGCGCCTACCGCCATGATCGCGATCTCGGCCAGCTTGATGGCCCGGATCAGCGCATCCTTGGCGAACTTCTCGCCAAACTGCCCGCCCAGCGCAGAGAACAGGAAGAACGGCAGGATGAACAGCAGGGCGCACAGGTTGACCCAGATCGAACGGTCGCCATCGCCCAGGCTGAGCTTGAACAGGATCGCCAAGATCAGCGACTGCTTGAACAGGTTGTCGTTGAAGGCACCCAGCGACTGGGTGATGAAAAACGGCAGGAAACGCCGCTTGCCGAGCAAGGTGAATTGCGAGGAGTGACTCATCGTCCTTGGTCCTGAGGGCTTTTCAATTGGAGGCGCACCGGGCGCGACAAGCCACAAATCTGCATGGGAAATGCACTGACTGGCAAGCGCTCAAGGATTTTGGAGGGCTGTACCGGCCCTTTCGCGGGCACGCCCGCTCCCACAGGGATATCACATGCCTTGAGGGCATGTGAGAGCGGGTGTGGCCGCGAAAGGCCTGCGCAGCAGGCCTCTGTTGGCATATGCTGGCCCCCGGCAAAACAGAACAACAAGGATGTGTAATGCTCGCCGCCATAAAACGCTACCCGCACAGTGTGCGCCTGCTGCTCGGCACCACCTTCACCCTCACCGTCGCCCGTGCCCTTACCCTGCCCTACCTGGTGGTGTACCTGGCCGACAACTTCCAGCTGCCGATCAGCCAGATCGGCCTGCTGATCGGTGGTGCGCTGATCATCGCCTCGCTGCTGAGCCTGTATGGCGGCCACCTTGTGGATACCTTGCGCAACCACACCCTGGTCAGCGCCAGCACCCTGCTGTTTGCCCTGGCTTTCGTCGGCGCGGTCGCCAGTAACTCGGCGCTGCTGTTCTTTATCTGCCTGGTACTGATCAACCTGGCCCTGGCAGTGGTCGACATCGCTGCCAAGGCGGGCTTCTGCGCATTGCTGCCGGTGGAGGCACGGGCCGAAGTCTTCGCCATCAAGTACACCCTCAGCAACGTCGGCTACGCCGCCGGCCCGCTGCTGGGCGTGGCCATGCTGGAGCTGAACGACCATATGCCGTTCATTGCCTCCGCCCTGCTCGGCCTGGGTATGTGCCTGACTTACTGGCGCTTGGGGGACCGCGGCCTGCAGGCCAGTGTGCCGGACAAACCCGGGGTCGGCTTTGGCCAGGTGGCGCTGGGTCTGGCCCGTGACCGACGGCTGATATGCTTCACACTGGGCGGGGTGCTGAGCGCGGTAGTATTCGGCCAGTTCACTGCCTACCTGTCGCAGTACCTGGTGGTAACCAGCAGCCCGGCCGAGGCGGCGCGCCTGATCGGTTACCTGGTTACCACCAACGCGGTGACAGTGATTGCCCTGCAGTACCTGATCGGCCGCCGCATCAGCCGCCAGCGCCTGATGCCCTGGCTGCTGGCCGGCATGGGCCTGTTCATCGCCGGGCTGCTGGGCTTTGCACTGGCCGGTTCGGCGCTGGCGTGGTGCCTGGCGATGCTGGTGTTCACCCTGGGCGAGATCATCGTGATCCCGGCCGAGTACATGTTCATCGACCTGATCGCGCCGGAGCACTTGCGTGGGGTGTATTACGGCGCGCAGAACCTGTCCAACCTCGGTGCGGCGCTGGGGCCGGTGATGGTGGGGTTTGCCCTGGTACATCTGTGGCCGGGGGCGATCTTCTACCTGCTGGTGTTGTCGGTGATACTGGCGGGGGTGTTTTATTGGCTGGGTATCCGCAAAGGATGATGTCTGCTCTGCTGGCCTCTTCGCGGGTGAACCCGCTCCCACAGGGACAGCGCCGCTTTCGAAGCCTGTGCAGTACCTGTGGGAGCGGGTTCACCCGCGAAAGGGCCGGCACAGGTTAAAGAGAACCCTGCGACCACCTGCCACTGCGACCATCGTCTGCGCTGACGAAGCGGCACCTGCGTGCCAGACTGATTGATCGGGACCGCGTTATCTTTTTGCTTCGGAGTCTTCATGTCGTTGTCCAGCGGGCTGATCGCCGTGGTCGCCCTGGCCTATATGGCCATCATGTTCGCCATCGCCTTCTACGGCGACCGCCGCAGCACCCCGTTGCCGCCGAAGCTGCGTGCCTGGGTGTACAGCCTGTCGCTGGCCGTTTACTGCACCAGCTGGACCTTCTTCGGCGCGGTCGGCCAGGCCGCCGAACAGCTCTGGGCATTCCTGCCGATTTACCTGGGCCCGGTGCTGCTGCTGATCTTCGCGCCCTGGGTGCTGCAGAAGATGGTGCTGATCAGCAAGCAACAGAACATCACCTCGATTGCCGACTTCATCGCCGCGCGCTATGGCAAGTCGCAGTCCCTGGCGGTGGTCGTGGCGCTCATCTGCCTGGTAGGCGTGCTGCCGTACATCGCCTTGCAACTCAAGGGCATCGTGCTGGGCGTGAACCTGCTGATCGGCGCCAACGCCGACGCCACCGGCACCCGCGTACAGGACACCGCACTGGTTGTATCCCTGGTACTGGCACTGTTCGCCATCGTCTTCGGTACCCGCAGCCTGGACGTGACCGAACACCACCGTGGCATGGTCCTGGCGATTGCCTTCGAATCACTGATCAAGCTGCTGGCCTTCCTCGCCGTGGGCATCTTCGTCGTCTTCAACCTGTATGACGGCTTCGACGACCTGTTCAGCCAGGCGCGCCAGTCGATCCACCTTCAGGACTATTGGCAGGAGACCATCAATTGGCCGTCGATGGTGGTGCAGACCGCCGTGGCGATGATGGCGATCATCTGCCTGCCACGGCAATTCCACGTTACCGTGGTGGAGAACATCGAACCCCAGGACATGCGCCTGGCGCGCTGGGTATTCCCGATGTACCTGGCGCTCGCCGCATTGTTCGTGGTGCCGATCGCCCTGGCCGGGCAGATGCTGCTGCCGGGCACGGTGATCTCCGATTCGTTCGTCATCAGCCTTCCTCTGGCCGAGGCACACCCGAGCCTGGCCCTGCTGGCATTCATCGGTGGTGCATCGGCGGCCACGGGCATGGTCATCGTCGAGGCCGTGGCGCTGTCGACCATGGTCTCCAACGACATGCTGCTGCCCTGGCTGCTGCGCCGTACCAACGCCGAGCGGCCGTTCGAGGCATTCCGCCACTGGATGCTCTCGGTACGCCGGGTGACCATCGTGGTGATCCTGCTGCTGGCGTATGTCAGCTACCGCTTGCTGGGTTCCACCGCCAGCCTGGCGACCATCGGCCAGATCGCCTTTGCCGCCGTGACCCAGCTGACCCCGGCCATGCTCGGTGCGCTGTACTGGAAGCAGGCCAACCGCCGCGGCGTATTCGCTGGCCTGGCTGCAGGTATCTTCCTTTGGTTCTACACCCTCGTCCTGCCGATCGCGGCGCACAGCCTGGGATGGTCGCTGCAGCTGTTTCCGGGGTTGGCGTGGCTGCACGGCAATCCGCTAAACCTGCCGATCAGCCCGCTGACCCAAGGCGTGGTGCTGTCGCTGGCGGGTAACTTCACGCTGTTCGCCTGGGTCTCGGTGCTTTCGCGCACGCGGGTTTCCGAGCATTGGCAGGCCGGCCGCTTCATCGGCCAGCAGACTAGCGCCAGGCCCAGCAGCAAGCCGCTGCTGGCGGTGCAGATCGACGACCTGCTGACCCTGGCCTCGCGCTTCGTTGGTGAAGAACGCGCCCGGCAGAGCTTCATCCGCTTCGCCTACCGCCAGGGCAAGGGCTTCAACCCCAACCAGAACGCCGACGGCGACTGGATCGAACATACCGAACGCCTGCTGGCCGGCGTACTCGGCACCTCGTCGACCCGCGCCGTGGTCAAGGCCGCCATCGAAGGCCGCGACATGCAGCTGGAAGACGTGGTGCGCATCGCCGACGAAGCCAGCGAGGTGCTGCAGTTCAACCGCGCCCTGCTGCAAGGGGCAATCGAGAACATCAACCAGGGCATCAGCGTGGTCGACCAGAACCTGCACCTGGTGGCCTGGAACCGCCGTTACCTGGAACTGTTCAACTACCCCGACGGGCTGATCAGCGTGGGCCGGCCGATCGCCGACATCATCCGCTACAACGCCGAGCGTGGCCTTTGCGGACCGGGCGAGGCGCAGGTGCACGTGGCGCGTCGCCTGCACTGGATGCGTCAGGGCCGTGCGCACTCCTCCGAGCGCTTGTTCCCCAATGGCCGGGTGATCGAGCTGATTGGCAACCCGATGCCGGGCGGCGGTTTCGTCATGAGCTTCACCGACATCACCCCGTTCCGTGAGGCCGAGCAGGCCCTGCGCGATGCCAACGAACGCCTGGAGCAACGGGTGGCGGAACGCACCCAGGAGCTGTCACAACTGAACCAGGCGTTGTCCGAAGCCAAGAGCCGTGCCGAAGCGGTGAGCCAGTCCAAGACCCGTTTCCTGGCTGCGGTCAGCCATGACCTGATGCAGCCGCTGAACGCGGCCCGGCTGTTCTCCGCCGCCTTGTCGCAACAGGCCGAGGGCATGAATGAAGAGGCCCGGCAGCTGGTGCAGCACATGGACAGTTCGCTGCGCTCGGCCGAAGAGCTGATCAGCGACCTGCTGGACATCTCACGCCTTGAAAACGGCAAGATTACCCCGGATGCCAAACCCTTTGCCCTCAACGAGCTGTTCGACACCCTGGGTGCCGAATTCAAGGTGCTGGCCGCCGAGAAGGGCCTGGAATTCCGCCTGCGCGGCAGCCGCCTGCGGGTGGACAGTGACATGAAGCTGCTGCGCCGGGTGCTGCAGAACTTCCTGACCAACGCCCTGCGCTACGGCAAGAGCCCGATCCTGCTGGGCGCACGGCGCCAGGGTGAACAGTTGTGGCTTGAAGTGTGGGACCGCGGCCCCGGCATTGCCGACGACAAGCTGCAGGTGATCTTCCAGGAGTTCAAGCGCCTGGACAGCCACCAGACCCGCGCCGAGAAGGGCCTGGGCCTGGGGCTGGCGATCGCCGACGGCCTGTGCCGGGTGCTGGGGCACAAGCTGGAAGTGCGCTCGTGGCCGGGCAAGGGCACGGTGTTCCGCGTCAGCGTACCGATTGCCCACCAGGCCGCACCGGCGCCCGCCGCCCCGGTGGAACAGGGCGGCCAGCCACTGGCCGGGCTGCAGGTACTGTGCGTGGATAACGAAGACAGCATCCTGATCGGCATGAACAGCCTGCTCAGCCGCTGGGGTTGCCAGGTGTGGACCGCGCGCAACCGCGCCGAATGCGAAGCTCTGCTGGCCAAGGGCATGCGCCCGCACCTGGCGCTGGTGGACTACCACCTGGACGACGGCGAAACTGGTACCGGGCTGATGGGCTGGCTACGCGCGCGCCTTGGCGAGCCGGTGCCGGGCGTGGTGATCAGCGCTGACGGCAGCAAGGAAACCATCGCCATGGTGCATGCCTCTGGCCTGGACTACCTGGCCAAGCCGGTCAAGCCGGCGGCCCTGCGTGCCATGCTCAATCGCCATCTGAGCCTGGTTCAGTAAGCGCTTCGTCCGGCAACGCCTCATCGGACAGCGCCCGCTCCAGCAGGTCGGCCGGCAGGCTCTTGCTGGCGCGGGCGCCCAGCAGCTTCAGCTGTTCGCTGCGGCTGACCAGGTTGCCGCGCCCTTCGCATAGCTTGTTACGCGCGGCAGCATAGGCCTTGTCCACCTGCTGCAGGCGGCTGCCCAACTCGTCCAGGTCCTGGATGAACAGCACGAACTTGTCGTACAGCCAGCCGGCGCGTTCGGCGATCTCGCGGGCGTTCTGGCCCTGGCGTTCCTGCTTCCACAGGCTGTCGATCACCCGCAAGGTGGCCAGCAAGGTGGTCGGGCTGACGATCACGATCTGCCGGTCGAAGGCTTCCTGGAACAGATTCGGCTCGGCCTGCAGGGCTGCCGAGAAGGCGGCCTCGATCGGTACGAACAGCAGCACGAAATCCAGGCTGTGCAGGCCTTCGAGGCGGTTGTAGTCCTTGCTCGACAGGCCTTTGACGTGGCTGCGCAGCGACTGCACATGCTGCTTGAGCGCAGCCTCGTCGTTGCCGGCGACGAACTGCTGGTAGGCGGTGAGGCTGACCTTGGCATCCACCACTACCTGCTTGTCGCCGGGCAGCATGATCAGAACGTCAGGCTGGAAGCGCTCGCCATCGGCGCTCTTCAAGCTGACCTGGGTCTGGTATTCGCGGCCCTTTTCCAGGCCGGCATGCTCCAATACCCGTTCGAGGATCAGCTCACCCCAGTTGCCCTGGGTTTTCTGGCCCTTCAGCGCCTGGGTCAGGTTGGTGGCTTCGTCGGACAGGCGCAGGTTGAGTTGCTGCAGGCGCTCCAGCTCCTTGCCCAGCGAGAAGCGCTCGCGGGCTTCCTGCTGGTAGCTCTCTTCCACGCGTTTTTCGAAAGCCTGGATGCGCTCCTTGAGCGGGTCGAGCAACTGGCCGAGATGCTGCTGGCTGGTCTGGGCGAAGCGCTGCTCGCGCTCGTCGAAGATCTTGGTAGCCATGTCGGCGAACTGGGCGCGCAGGGTGTCGCGGGCTTCCTGCAGGTCTTCCAGGCGCTGCTGGTGGCTTTCCTGCTGCTCGCGCAGTTCGGCGTCCAGGCGTGCGGTCTGGGCCTCCAGGCGACGCAGTTCGGCTTCGCGGTTGGCACGTTCGAGGTTCCAGGCGTGAGCGGCATCACGGGCATTGTCACGGTCGATCTGCAGCAGTTCCAGCTCACGGCCCTGGGCGGCCAGCTGGGTCTGCTTGACGGTGTTGGCTTCGCTGAGATCGCTGATTTCATCGCGGCTGGCGTCCAGTTGCGCCTGCAGGCCGGCCAGGGCCAGCTGGGCAGCATTGAGGCGCTCTTCGAGCAAAGCCAGCTCGCCTTGCCGCGTGCCCTGGCGACGCTGCACCTGCATGACCCAACCCAGGCAAGGTAATGCACCTGCCACCAAGCCCAGCAGAATGCTGGCCAGATCCACTGTCATGCTTACCCCGAATGATCCTGGATGAATGCATCGCAGCTTATCAGCCTGAGCGGTGTGTTGCCTGTTCAGGCCTCTTCGCGGGTAAACCCGCTCCTACAGGGATTGCACAGTATCCGAGGTATAGCTATTCCTGTGGGAGCGGGTTTACCCGCGAAAAGGCCAGTGCTGGCAACACACCTCAGGCATGGAACCACTGCCGCAAAAGCCGCCGTGCTTCCTGCGACCCCTGCCCCGCCGCCAGTTCCAGCCAGTACCGCGCCTGCTCCGGCTCGTTGTGCTGGCACAGCCGCGCATACTCCAGTTGCGCGCGCCGATCACCGGCGCGGGCCGCCTGGCGCAGCAGTTCATGGCCAATACGCCGGTCACGGGCATTGCCGCAATCACGGCACAACATCTGTCCCAGGCGGCTTTGCGCCACTACCACACCCTGACGCGCCGGCTGTTTCAACAGGCGCCCGGCCAAGTGCTTGACCTGCGGCTTGTCACCCAGGCGCGGGTTGTCGAGCAACCACAAGGCCACTTTGAGGGAGAAACGTTTGGGGGGAGGCGCAGGCGTCGATGCAGCAGGGCTGGCGAGGTGTTTACCGCGAAACTTCATGAGCAACAGGATTGGCAACTCGAAAGGCGCGCCACTCTACCCTTTTTTTTGCGACATGGCCTTCCGATTTCTGCAGGATTGAAAAAATTTTCAATGATCTTTTCTTGACGTTTTCAAGTGGATGACCAACTGGGTTCCTGAAGCATGTCGATTGTCGGACAGTTCACTGTATTGCTGGCACGCCCGTCCTAGAGCAAGCGCCAGGGACAATCCACAGTTCCTGTGGATAACTCGGTGGACAACCCCCTGGCATCCCTCGCAAACCCCTATGAATTGGGGCTTTCGCTCAAACTGACGATTTTTTCACCAGCTAAAAATAGTGTTTTTTTTCATTGACTTAACCGGCCAGTCAAGGCATTGGCGAGGCTGTGATGGCATGCTGCAAGGCAGTTGCAAGCGCTGCTCCGAATGTGAACAAGTGCACCAAAAACCTTCAATTGAATGCACGAAATCGGTACATCAGGCCGGATACGGGCCTTTTGCAGCCCCTTCCCATCAGGGGAAATACGCGCCATACTGCGCGGCTAACCTGTATTAACACGAAGTCCTTGCCAAGCACCTGTATTTTCGTTAAGGTGCGCATCGTTAGTACCAAGCTGAAAGTCAATTCTGGCCTCAAGCGTCCTTGCAGACACACTCCTCCCAAGGGTGACGCTGCTGAAACCAGGACCGGCCCATTCCGATGATTCACTCGCCAGCCCAGCGCTGTTCAAGCACGAATCACGTGACAGATTGATCAGGATCCCACCCCGACGGCCTAGAACCTTGGCCCCGGCGTGCTGCCTGCCCTCTGAAGTACCTACCAGTCAGCCCACGCGCCCACCTTTGATTGCGCTCCCTCTGGCTGCCCTGTTCCAGTCAGGTTCGTTCGTCCCTTAATAAAGGCGTCACTGGAACGTTTCTATCATGCACGGATCATAACCCCCGTGTTTAAAGCAGGAACCTCCAACAATATGCAAACTCATCATCAGATTCAGGCTGCCATTGGCACCCTCTCCCAGGCCTTCTCGCCGTTGAAGTGCCTTATCGTTGCCCCTCGCAAAGGCAGCTTCAGCTTCACCCTGGTAGACGAACACGGCGTCGCCTGCCACACCGAGCGCCTGTACCCCGAACAGTACAGCCGCAGTGAACCGCTGCAGGCGGTCATCGCCCGAACCCGCCAGTCGCTCACCGCGTGAGCGGCGAATGCTGCGGTATTCAAGCGCTGAATCATCCCATCGCAAGCCTGCCTGAACGTTCGTGGCGTAATTGCCTTAAGGCATATAGCCAAGTACGTCAGGCAGCAATCGATTTAAAAACAGCCCTTTACACCACGATTATCACACTACACTTCAACTCGAGCGGTGCTTGCCGCTTCCGGCGGGCCTGATCACTCACCAGCTGCCAAGCTCCAGCGCCCGTCCGGCCCTTAACTGCTCGAGGGCATCATGGGTATCGCGGCGAATGAATTGTGTCAGTATGTGATCCGACCCACCCTGGTCTACCTGAACCGTCACTGCGCCAGCGCCGAAGCCTTGTTGCTTGGCATCGCCGCCAGCCAGTCGGCCCTGGGGTCGGCCTTGCACGACCGTCGTGGGCACGGTCTGTACCGTATCGGCGAACACCGGCACCAGGCTATCTGGGACGACTATCTTGCCCGTGACCCCGACCTGGCCAGCCTGGTCCGCGGCCTGGCCAGCCAGCACGCCTTCCTCGGCGGCCCGCACCTGGAACTCACCGTCAACCTGCGTTATTCAACCGCGATTGCCTGGATGCTCATCGAAGAGCAGGCCACGCCACTGCCTGCCGCCGATGACCTTCTCGCGCTTGCGCGAATCTGGCGACAAATTTTCAACCCCCAAGGTCGCCTGCGCGACTTCACACACGCCTGGCATACCTGCATAGATCAGAGATTGCCGCAGGCATCTTAAGACGCGTCCTACAACGTGCCCGGAAAAAAGGGAATTTTGGTCGGATTGTCCTACAAAACCGCTCTATCTCCTGCGATTGAGGCTATAGCGCGGCGCGTGATTTGTTGGTAGCTTTTCGCCCCGGAGATCCCAAGGAGTTTTCTAATAATGAAAAAAGTAATGCTCAAAGCCTCCCTCGGCGTAGCCGTTGCACTTGCTTCCAGCCAACTGCTCGCCGCAGGTTTCGCGCTGAACGAACAAAGCATCAGCGGCATGGGAACCGGTTTTGCGGGACGTTCGTCTTCTGCCGAAGATGCCAGCACGGTGTATGGCAACCCTGCGGGCATGTCTCGCCTCAAGCGCGAACAGGTCACCGTGGGTGGCGCGGCTGTCATTGCCAAAACTGATATTTCGGGTCGTGGTAGCAATTTCGGGGGGGAAACCGATGGCGACATGGTCCCGGTCGTGGGTGTACCCATGGGCTATTACGTCAAACCTATCGATGATCACTGGAGCGTCGGTTTCGGCGTTTACGTGCCATACGGCCTGATCACGGACTACGGCAGCGACGACGCGGCACGCTACTGGGGCAAGAAGAGCAAGGTCGAGGTTGTCACCTTCCAGCCAACCATCAGCTATGCCTTCAACGACAAGGTGTCGATCGGTTTCGGTCCGACCATCAACCGTATCAAGGGTGAACTGGGCTCGAATCTGTCCAGCAAGGCGCTGCTGGGCCCGAACGGGCCGGATGGCGAAATCAAGATCAAGGGCGACGACACCGCGATCGGTTACAACATTGGCGTCCTCGTGCAAGCCACAGACCGTACCCGCCTGGGCCTGACCTATCACTCCATGGTCGACTACAAGCTTGAAGGCGACACGCGAGTGTCGTACCCGATTGCAGCCCTCGGCCTGAACGGCAAATTCGACGCCAGCCTGAAAATAAAGACGCCAGAATCGGTGGACTTCTCGATCACCCATGAACTGGATGACCAGTGGACACTCTATGCGGGTAGTACCTGGACTCGCTGGAGCCGCCTGGAGAGCATCGTTGTCAAGAACGAAGCACCGACGGGCTACCCACTGCAGACCATCACCGAAGAGCAAAACTGGCATGACACCTGGGCACACGCCATTGGTGCTGCCTACAAGGTGAACAAGGAGTGGACCCTGCGTGCAGGCTTCTCCGTCGACCAGTCGCCCACCAACAACCATGATCGCTCGCCGCGCATTCCTACCGGCGACCGCAAGGCTGTCAGCTTTGGTGCCGGTTGGAGCCCGAACGACGACATGACCATCGATGTTGCCTACTCGTATCTGTGGGAAGAGGATACCAAGGTGAACAATGTGTCCGGCTCGCCGACACAACAGGCGCTGAAAGGCACCTATCAGGCCAAGTATGAGAACAGTGCTCACGGTATTGGTGCATCCCTTACCTACCGCTTCTGATTCATACGCGTGACATGAAAACCGCCCTCGTGGCGGTTTTTTTACACCTTCACCTGCCAGTCATCGCCCAGGCATTCGCGCAGGTAGTCCATGAACACCTGTACTTTTGCGGTCATGGCAAAGCGGTCGGCCAGGCACAGATAGATATCCATCGGTTCGGTCTGGGCATAGGCCTGGCCGCTATCGCTGTATTCGAACAACGGCACCAGCGCCCCGTTATCCAGATACGGCCTTACGATGAACTCGGCAAGGCGGGTGATGCCGCCATCGTGCAGCGCCATCTGGGTCAGGGCATCGATGTCGTCGCTGATCAGGACACCGCCGAACTCTGCCTCGAACCGCAGCCCGTCGCGCATGAACCCCCAACGCAGGAAGCGTCCATCCACCGGGTAGCGGAACACCAGGCAGCGGTGGTCACGCAAGGCCTCGGGCGTGGCCGGCACGCCGGCGCTTTGCAGGTAACCGGGCGAGGCACAGCATATGAACGGTATACGGGCGATATGCCGGGCCAGCAACTGGTCTTCGAGTTGCGGGGCAATGCGCAGGCTCACGTCCACATCCTCCCGCGCGTGGTTGACCCGGCGATCAGTCGTTACCAACTCTATCGAAAGCAGTGGGTAGCGGGCGCTGAACGCGGGTATCAATGGCGCCAGCACGTGGCGACCGAAGGCGGACGTCGAGGCAATGCACAGCCGTCCCTGGGGCTCACTGTCGGGGGTGGTGACGGCCTGTTCTGCCAAGGCCAGGTCGCGCTCGATGTGCCTGACGCGTTCGTAATACTGGGTGCCGGCGGGTGTCAGCGCCATACTGCGGGTGGTGCGGCTGAGCAGGCGAACCTGCAAGTGGCCTTCCAGGCGTGCCAGGTTCTGGCTGACCGCGGCCGAGCTCAGGCCCAGGTTGCGGGCACCGGCGGCGATACTGCCGGCTTCGACCACCTTGATGAAACTGCGAATGGCGTTGAGCAGGTCCATGCTGAGCCCTTGGATTCGTAAGAATCTCTTTATAAAGAACTCAATGCGGCTGGTCTACAGCTGCTGCCGGGTGCGTTGCTAACCTGCGTCTCTACTTACTTTTCAGGAGTTCGCATGAGCAACCTGTCCCAGGCACGCGGCCGACGCAAATTGCACCCGGGCGCCACGCCCTACGTTTTTGCCTTCTACATGTCGTCGATCATGGCGCTATTGATGTGTTTCGTGATCACGGCAGCGAATGCGGGGGTCAACCCTGAGTACCTTGGCAACGTGCTGAAGGCTTACCAGTTGGCGATGCCTGTGGCGTTCGTCTGTGTATTGATGGTCAGGCCGGTGGTTGTGCGGTTGGTGGCGATTACTGTGCATGCAAAGTGAAGTAACCTCAAAGCCCAGGCAAGCCCCCTGCTCTTGCTCTTGCTCTTGCTCTTGCTCTTGCTCTTGCTCTTGCTCTTGCTCTTGCTCTTGCTCTTGCTCTTGCTCTTGCTCTTGCTCTTGCTCTTGCTCTTGCTCTTGCTCTTGCTCTTGCTCTTGATCTTGATCTTGATCTTGATCTTGATCTTGATCTTGATCTTGATCTTGATCTTGATCTTGATCTTGATCTTGATCTTGATCTTGATCTTGATCTTCGCGACTTCAGGAGGCCGAGCAGAGGTCTTGCGGAGGGAGGTGACGGGCATGG